>JBDGYO010000162.1:0-7003 GCA_039584015.1 Gemmatimonadota bacterium
AAACGCGCCGCGACCTGTTGATCTTGGTCACGCCGCACATCATCGACAATCCGGCGGCGATGGCTGAGGAGGCCCGCTAAGCGGCGGAGGCAGGGCTATGCACAACTCGACCATGAGAAAAGGCGTCGCCGCGGCGGCGATCGTCCTCGTCGCAGCCGGCTGCAACGAGGCGGCACTCTCGCCCGGCGTGCAGCAGGATTTCGTCCCACCCACCGTGAGCATCGCGACGGGCGGCGACACCCTCGACATCGCCCAGGGCCTCAACTTCACGGTCACGGCTGGCGACAACCTGGGCCTGAAGAACCTCTCCGTGAGCCTCGAGGGAGGGGTGATCGCGACGGTAGACTCCACGTTCACGAGCGCGGTGACGTCCATCTCCGTCCCGTTCGACGTGACGTTCCCCTCTGGGAGCGTCGCGGGTGGGTGGGTCAAGATCACGGCCCAAGCCGTGGATGGCGCGCTCAACGGCGCCACCGCCCTGGACTCGATCTTCCTGAAGAACGCCGCCGCCCTGCTCGTCACGCTGCTGAATCCGACCGACGGCGCTGTCACGTCGGAGGGCAAGGACCTGCTGGTGCGGGTCCGGGCCACACAGCGGGACGGGATCAAGCGGGTGGGCTATCTGTTCGAAGGCATCATCTCGGGGGGCGACTCCTCTGGCACGAAGCAGATAGGGCTGCCCGACGACACGACGTTCGTTGATACGCTGACGATCCCGGCCGGAGCGCCCCTGGGTACGTTCACCATTACGGGGTTCGCGGTGGACTCCGCCGACCGGCGTGGCCTAAGCTCGTCCGCCTCGGTGGATATCCTGTCGATAGTCAACGATACCGACCCGCCGCTCGTGAGCTTCGAGATCGGGGACCGCGTGGAGGTGGACGACAGCATCACGGTGAAGGCGACCGACCCGAGCGGCATCACGCTGATCGGCTGGACGGCAGTGGACCTGAACGGCGACACGGTGAAGACCGAGTCGCGCACGCTGGCCGGGAACCTCACGGACGTCACCGAAGCGTGGATGGTCGGGTTCAGCTTCGCGACGCTGCCGGTGCCCGTCGTGATCACGGCGTTCGCCACCGACGCGGCCGGGAACGTGGGGAACTCCGCGACCAGCCCCGCACCTCCGGCGGCCCCCCGGTTCGGGGCGGCCGCAGCCGATGGCGTGGACACGGTGCTCGTCGTGGCCGGTGTGACCACGGCGCTGCCCGACGGCGGTGACATCGCGGACGCGATCTACAACCGCAACCTGAACGAGGTGTGGCTCACCAACCGGTGGGGCATCGCGTTGTGGCCGCGCAACACGGCGGGCGATCACGACGACACGGTGGTGGTGGCGAACTCGGGCGGTACGAACTTCTCGATCGTCAACATGCAGTCCCGGGCCGAGGAGCGGCGACACCACCTGCCCAACTTCCTGGTCCAGAGCGTGCAAACGGAGATCGACGAGGCCACCGGCCTGATCAAGCTCAAGATCATCGAGTTCGATTTCTCTGACCGGCCGGAGTACCTGGGGATGACGTGCATTCCCACGGGGGGAGCGGGGACCGCGTGCCAGTCGGATCAAATCTTCGCCGTCTACTCGACGGACCCGACGGAAGGGCAGCCGGGCGAGCCAGTGGACTTCGTGGAGCGCGGCACCGTGCGGTGGGAGAACCTGAACCCTACCGGCGCGCCGGAGTCGCACTTCTTCTGGGAGCAGGCGCTGGTGGCGCCCTCTCCCGACAGCGACACCCTGCAGATCTGGGTGGACCGGGGCCCGGGAACCACGACCGAGCTGATTCTCTCGGCGTCCTGTGGCCGCACGGTGAATATGGCGGAGCTCGCGTTCCTCGACTCCACGTTCGTGCGCAACTCCGGCGACTTCACGCACGCCCTGATTGGTGAAGGTGGGTCCAGTGCGGAGCCGCCTAACGTCTTCGCACGCGTGATTGGCTATAACCGGTTGACGGGACACTCCTCCGTCGCCTGTCCGCCGATCATCGTCGCGGGGGTGCCGTTTTCCGGCCCTGAGATCATCGACTTCGGGGTCTCACCGGCCCTGCGGGTGCGCGACTTCATCGTGAATACGTCCATTGCGGTCAACGCAATCGCGCTCAACTTCAACGGGCTCACCAACCTGGTGCGGGCCGACTCGATCTACGTGCTGGACGAGGGCCTGAGGCTCATGGGCTTGATGCAGGTCGGGAGCGACAACCCCGGGATGGACATGAACTTCGACCACACATTTGATGCGCGCACGCGCACCCCCGGTACGTCCGACGACCGCCTGGTGTTCGCCGCGAGCCCCGACCCCGTGATCGAGGTGTTCGACACCTACTGGTACGACAAGATCGCCGTGATCCCTGTGCGGGATCCGATCATCGGACCGCTGCGCGTGTCGGAGAGCGTCGGTGGCGAGCAGATTCTGATAGGCGTGACCGCCAACGGTGTCGTGGCCGTGTCCGTGCCGGCCATCACCAACCCCTTGCCCGCTCCGGGCTTCAACTGGCCCGGCAGGTAAGCGCAGGCACGAGGCCACCGATCGAGCACTCCGAGCCCGGCCGCATGGCCGGGCTCTTTCTTTTTCGGTGTGGCGGCCGCGGGGCTAGATTAGCAGCGACCATGATCAATTTCACGACAGCTGGGGAATCGCACGGGCGCGGCCTGGTGGCCGTGGTCGAGGGCATCCCGGCGGGCTTGCCGCTGCGGGTCGAGGACATCGACCGGCAGCTGAAGCGCCGCATGGCCGGGTACGGCCGCGGGGCGCGGATGAAGATCGAGTCCGACGCTGTGGAGTTCTTGAGCGGCGTGCGCGCCGGCGAGACGCTCGGCTCCCCGGTCGCGATGGTGATCTGGAACCGCGACTGGGAGAACTGGACCGACGTCATGGCGCCCGAGCCCGACGAGGACGGCGGTGCGCGGCGCCGCCAGGTGTCGCGGCCCCGGCCGGGGCACGCCGACCTGGTGGGTGTGCTCAAGTACGACCGGGTCGACGCACGTGACATCCTGGAACGGGCCAGCGCCCGGGAGACGGCGGCGCGCGTGGCTTGCGGCGCGATATGCCGGCGGCTGCTCGGCGAGTTCGGCGTGGAGATCGGGAGTCACGTGGTGCAGCTCGGCGCGGTGCGGGCGCCGGACGTGAGCGAGCTGCCGGTGCCGCTCAACGAGGCGGCCGATCAGTCACCGGTGCGCTGTCTCGACCTCGAGGCGTCACAGGCGATGGTGGATGCAGTAGATGCCGCTGTCGCGGAGCGGGACACGGTCGGGGGCGTGGCCGAGGTGGTCGTGCGGGGAGTGGTGCTGGGCCTCGGGTCGCACACCGCGTGGGATCGGAAGCTCGACGGCAACCTGGCGCACGCGGTCATGTCCATTCCCGCCGTGAAGGGTGTGGAGATCGGCATGGGGTTTGGCGCCGCGCGGGCACCCGGGTCCGCGGCGCACGACGAAATCGAGCGGGGTGGGGCGGCGACCAGCGGGGGCTTTGCCCGCCGCAGCAACCGGGCCGGGGGCCTCGAGGGCGGCATGACCACCGGTGAGCCCATTGTGGTCAGGGCGGCCATGAAGCCGCTCTCGACGCTGCGACGCCCGCTCGACACGGTGAACTTGGAGACCGGCGAGGCGGCCAAGGCACAGTCCGAGCGCTCGGACGTCACCGCCGTGCCGGCCATGGGTGTGGTGGCGGAGGCCATGGCGGCGCTCGTGCTCGCCCAGGCCATGACCGAGAAGTTCGGCGGTGACTCCCTCGCCGAAATGCGCGACAACTACGATGCCTACGTCGCCCGCATGAACCGGGGCGGCGATGAGGTGGGCCAAGGCGAGTGAGACGCCACCTGGTGCTGGTCGGGCTGTCCGGCTCCGGGAAGACCGCGGCCGGCCGGCTTGCAGCCGGCACTCTCTCGGCACCCTTCCACGACATCGACGCCCTCATCGAGGAAGGCGAAGCCGTCTCGATCGCCCGGATCTTCGCCGAGCGGGGGGAGCCGGCGTTCCGGCGCCTCGAGCGCGGGGCAGTCCGGGAGGCCCTGGCCGGGGAGCCGGCGGTCATCGCTCCGGGAGGTGGTTGGGTGGCGCAACCGGGGAACGCGGAGGACGCAGGAGAGGGAGCGATCCTAGTCTACCTGCGCGTGAGTCCCGAGGTCGCGGCGGCGCGGGTGGCCAATCAGGTGAACCGGCCTCTCCTGGAGGGCACGGACCCGACCCAGCGGCTGCGCCAGTTGCTGGAGGAGCGTGAGGCCGCGTACCTGGGTGCCCACCGGGTGATCGAGACCGATGCGAGGACGGTCGATGAGGTGGCCGCTGAGCTGGTCGTGCTTGCGCGATCTACAGCCGGGTGGTAAGTATCGGCGCCGATTTACAGGCTTCGGCCTAGGTGGCGTCGTGCGCCGCCTAGGCCGTGCGACCGTTAGGTGCGGTGCGATGTTGACGGGCATTTGAGCCACTCGGCTCACTTCTCGCCCTCCACGCGCTGGCTGCCGGAGAGATATGGCGAAGACCGCGAAGAAGGCGAAGAAGGCGAAGAAATCGAAGAAGGCGGCCAAGAAGACCGCGAAGAAGAAGTCCGCCAAGAAGCCCACCAAGGCGACCAAGAAGGGCAAGGCACTCGTTATCGTCGAGTCGCCAGCCAAGGCACGCACCATTGGCAAGTACCTGGCGTCGGGCTACACGGTGAAGGCGACCGTGGGGCACGTGCGCGATCTGCCACAGCGCGAGCTCGGAGTGGACGTGGAGAACGGCTTCGAGCCCAAGTACGTCACGATCCGGGGGAAAGGAAAGCAGCTCGCCGAGATCAAGCGAGCGGCCAAGACCTCATCGGCGGTGCTGTTGGCCACCGACCCGGACCGAGAGGGAGAGGCGATCGCGTGGCACGTCGCCGAGCAGCTGGGCGACGGTTCCAAGATCCGCCGGGTGCTGTTTCACGAGATCACCAAGGACGCCATCACCGAGGCGATCGAGCAGCCCGTCGACATCGACGGACAGAAGGTCGAAGCCCAGCAGGCTCGGCGCATTCTCGACCGCCTGGTCGGGTACAAGGCGAGCCCCCTGCTGTGGAAGGCGGTGAAGCGCGGTCTCTCGGCCGGTCGGGTGCAGACAGTCGCCCTGCGGCTCATCGTGGAGCGGGAGCAGGCGATCCGGGGTTTCAAGCCGCAGGAGTATTGGTCGATCGAGGCAGAGCTGGAGGCGAAGCGCAAGCGGTTCGTCGCGAAGCTCCACAAGGTGGACGGGAAGAAGCCGGAGCTCCACTCCAAGAAGGAAGCGAGCGCGGTCGTGCGAGCGGTGAAGGGCAAGCCCTTCGTCGTGAGCGCCGTCGCCAAACGACAGCGGCGCAAGCGACCGGGAGCGCCGTTCATCACGAGCACGCTGCAGCAGGAGGCGGCCAAGCGGCTCGGGTTCTCGGCCAAGCGGACCATGCGGGCCGCGCAGCAGCTGTACGAGGGGATCGAGATCGGCAAGGAAGGCGCCATCGGTCTCATCACCTACATGCGCACCGACTCACCGCGCGTTGCCCCGCAGGCGATCGATGCGGTCCGCGATTACATCTTGCGGCATCACGGCGACAAGTACCTGCCCGAGAAGCCCAACCTCTACCGTTCCAAGAAGGCGGCGCGCGCGCAGGAGGCGCACGAGGCCATCCGTCCGACCGACGCGGATCGCCGCCCGGAGGTGGTGCGCCAGTACCTGGCCCCCGATCAGTACAAGCTGTATCGCATCATCTGGCAGCGGTTCGTGGCCTCCCAGATGACGCCGGCGGTGTACGACACGACCAGCATCGACTTCGCGATCGCGAAATACCTGTTCCGTGCCACGGGATCGGTGATGGTGTTCGACGGCTTTCACGTGCTCTACTTCGACACGAAGGAAGCCGACGAGGAAGAGACGTTCGAGGATCTGGCCCCCGTGCCTGCGCTGGCAAAGGGCGACGAGGCGGTCGTCCAGGCCATCACCCCCAACCAGCACTTCACCGAGCCGCCGCCACGGTTCAGCGAAGCGAGCATCGTGAAGGAGCTCGAGGCTGACGGGATCGGACGGCCCAGCACCTACAGCTCGATCATCTCGACGCTGCGGGATCGCGACTACGTACGCATGGAGAGTCGCCGCTTCCACCCGACGGACCTGGGCGAGACCGTGACCAAGGTGATGGTGAGCCGCTTCCCCGACATCTTCAACGTCGAGTTCACCTCGCAGATGGAGACCGAGCTCGACAAAGTGGAGGAGGGCGACCTCAGCTGGCGGGACGTGTTGCAGGACTTCTACGGCCCGTTCTCCAAGGCGCTGGAGTCGATCGACACCGACGCCCTGATTCGCGAGGCGCACGACGTCGAGGAGATCGAGAAAGAGCCGTGCCCCGAGTGCGGCGGGAAGCTCACCGTGAAGAGCGGTCGGTTCGGCCCGTTCATCGCGTGCACGAACTATCCGGAGTGCCGGTTCACCAAACCGCTCAAGCGCGACAAGGTGCCCGACAAGCCCACCGACGAGGTGTGCAAGGAATGCGGCGCGCCGATGGTTATCAAGACGGGCCGGTACGGCGAGTTTCTGGCGTGCACCACGTATCCCAAGTGCAAGCACACCCGCCCGATTCCATTGGGGGTCAAGTGCCCCAAGTGTGGTGAGGGCGACATCGCGCAGCGCCGGACGCGCCGCGGCCGCTCCTTCTACGGCTGCACGCGCTATCCCGATTGCGACTTCTCGACCTGGCACTTTCCGGTGCCCGACACGTGTCCGCAGTGCGGGTTCGTCGGTGCGGAGAAGCGCTCCACCAAGGCGCGCGGCGAGTATCGCCGCTGCCTCAAGTGCGAGAACGAGTTCACGGTCGAGGAGAGCGACTCTGAAGTAGCGGCCCAGTGAGCGCCACCGTGGTTGGGGGAGGCCTCGCTGGCAGCGAGGCCGCTTGGGCGCTGGCCCAGCGCGGCGTCGACGTTACACTCTACGAGATGCGGCCGCGCGTGACGACGCCCGCCCACCAGACCGACCGGCTCGCCGAAATCGTCTGCAGCAACACCTTCAAATCGCTGGAGCTGAGCAACGC
>JBDGYO010000163.1:0-5854 GCA_039584015.1 Gemmatimonadota bacterium
ACCAGCTGCTGAGTCAGTACCTGTAACTGTAAGTGTATTACCACTTCTTGTTACTCCTACTGTACCTGCACCTGTAATAATTACATCATCATTAGTTCCATCTGATCCTGCAAGCCTTACACCTGCAGTTCCATTTGTAGAACCAACACCTGATAAATCATAAGTAGTGTCTCCATCTGTTCCTGTATCAATATCAACCCAGGCTCCATTATAAAGTCTAAGTTTATTTGATGTTGTGTCATAATAGATTCTACCCAAGGAACCAGTTGGAGCGGAACTTTCATTATCTATACGGACTTCCTTTAATTGATTAGAGTTTAAATCAATGTTTCCATCTATATTTAACCCTGTTAGAAAATTAATTGCCATTGTTTTTGTTTTTAGTTATATTATTTTTTTAATTATTTCTTTAGTTTAAAAATGCACAGCCTACAAAGGCTTTATCAAATGATATTGTTATAGTATTAGTATTGTTATATTGTATATCTCCTACAACAACTTTATTATTATTATCTACAACGGTAACAGATGGATACCTTCCTAAATTATGTGTTATCACCCATGAGTCAGCAGCTATTTCAAAGCATTCTGAATAAGTACCAGCTTTAGCAATTATATTTGCTAAGTCAACTATAGTACATACGTTAGATGGTATAGTTGGACAAGACTTACTTGCTATAATATTAACTGATGCTATTGGTTCTACAAATACTCCTGGAGTTTCAGTAGCTACTACAATTTTACTGCTACTTGAATTCTTCCAATCACATAACTCTTTATTGAGAGTTGCACTTTCTAAATCTTCATAACAGCATGCTTCAATACCAAATCTTAATGATTTAAATTGTGCATAGAATTGTCTAGCAAATCTTTGCTCAATTTTTATACGCTTCAATTCAGCTAACTCTTTTTTTTGAGTTTCATTAGATGTCCCCGCTATTGCTGTTGCCATATTTATTTACTTCTTAAATCTTGTATCTGTTGTCTTGCTAATTCTAAATTCAAATCTCTTGAAGTACTTGTATTTGCTTCAGCTAATGCTTTACAATTTTTACATACAACTACCCCATTTCCTAAACTAGCCTTTTGACATCCACAAGTAAATGTTTTATTACAGTGTGCACAATTTGCCATTTTTTTGGTTTTAAATTAAATATGAAGAGCTTGATCCACAGTCTCCTGATGGACAAGCAATTTTGTTCAATCTGTTTTTTGCATAATTGTATAACTGCATACCTTGAGCTGCTGATTGGCAGTACTCAACGTTTGATACAGCTGCATCAATCATGGTTCTAATGTAACTCATTTCTGCAAGCAAAGCTTGTTTCTCTGAATTGGGTTGGCAAGCCTGTACATCTAGTTCACAAAGCACATCATAATATGTACTTAGTAATCTAGTTACTCTTAAATGATTGTATTCTACATACACTTTAGAGTTTGGAGATACACTGTATTTAACAATGTATATTCCATCAGGAATTTTTTCTTGTGTTTTACCACATTCTTTTGTTTGTAATGCCAATGTGCATGCAGTTAAACACATATCAAAGTTTTTATCTACTTTAATAAGAACTGGTACACTATATCCAGGTAACGTAATTAAAAGTTCTTCACAATCTACAGCTAGCTCATCACTATATTGACTAGTATCTTTAATACATAATAGTTCACAATTAGATACTGCTGGTATTTCTAAGCTTAATATATGTTGTTTTGCCATTTTATCTGTTACTTTATTACACTATATAGATAATATACAAAAAATTAAAGACAATATAAAATAAAAAGAGCAGGAGATTTTTCCCCTGCTCTAATTAAATTATATGAAACTACTGTTTACCAGTATGGTTGTAGTGCTTCATCTGTATAAACAACTTTGTTTCCGTTGTCAGCAGCCCATGCTTCTAAACCTTCCATAAGTTTTTTGATTGCAGCTTGATCAGCAGCATCAGAACACTTAGCGTAGATTTTATAAACATATTGGTCATTGTCAAATACCCCTGTTGGGTTATTGAATCTTGGAACTGAATGTTGGATATAGTAAGCTCTATAAGTAGCTGTTCTATCAACCGCAGCTAAAAGTTCATCAGACATTTCAATCTCTCTGATTCTTGCACTGCTAGCATTTCCTTGGTTATAAGGAGACTGACGGTATCTTTCAGATAAAATTAATTCTCTAATTACTTCTTCACCTTGTGTTTGTTGCATTGATCCAGGAGTTCTAGAAGCTACACCACAGTCATTACATGGATTACCAGTTTCATCTAAAGAAGATAAAATGATTTCCACAGGTTCTGCGTTATAGTGATCTCTTGTGTCAAATGAACAGTTACCAAACGTAGTGTCTACATAAGCACCTACAACTTTAGCACATGCTGAAACTTTTACAGCTCCATTAGGATCAGTTGAAGGAACATAAGCTCCTGCACCACTACCTTTAGCTTGTGCAATTGTATAAACTTTATTAGATACTACTCCAGCAGCAGTTGTTTCAGTTACAATAATACCACCAACAGTTAAACCTGCAGCAGCAACTGTAAGAGTTGAAGGTGTAGTTGCTCCAGCATCTGTTAGAGTTACTACATCACCTACTTTGTATCCTGAACCAGCTTGTGCTACATCATAAGTTTCAACAGCACCTGCACCAGATACAGTTAATACTTCAATTGCAGCATCAACAAAACCTGGACGGCTTGAAGCTGTAATAGCAGATCCTGCTGCATCAACAGCAGATGTTGCTTTAACACCAACTGTTAAGCCAGCACCACCAGCTAATGTTAAACCAGCTCCTTCAAGGAGACCGTTAACATCACCTTCAGCAGCAAATGGTTTGATTAATGGATCTGAAAGAGACATATCCATCATAGTTGCTAAAATTAAAGCAGGATCAATATATTCTTGTCCGTCAATACAACATACATTTGCTGAGTCAGCAATTGCATATGCATTGTGATTTAAAAATCTTAGTGCAGGTGAACCCTTCACGTCAATTCTCATAAATTGTGTTTTACCACATGGAGCACAATCTGATGCTAAACATAATTCAGCAGTAGCTTGACTTGCATCAAAGCAGTTTGCAGCCCATAGTCTAGTAATATATCTTGGGTTAATACCCTTAGATTTTACTGACTCTTGATACCCACCGTGTCCAGGATTGTTTCCAATTGTGTCTTTAGAATAGAAAGAACCTTGTACAACATAAGCTAAGTCACCAGCTGTAACTGCAGGAACTCCTGCACCACCTGGTAAAGCAACTGTTTGCCAATCTGCTCCATCTACTAAACCCAATTCTCCTGCGGCAAGTGCACCTGATGCAGTTCCAGCGGCTACATCCACTGAACTGACAACAAATGTCTTGTTAAACGCATTATTAAAATAAGCCATAATAAATAAAATTTGTGTGAGGACCATTACCCCCACTAGTTATAAAAAAAGATTTAAACAGTTTACTCTGTGCGTAACATCCTTGTTACTATAATAATATACTAATTTTCTACTAGATAACCAATATATTAATTATTTCTTTCTGCAGCCTGAGTACCTCTTTGTTGTTGATATGAGTTCTCTATATCTCCAGCAATAATAGATGCTGTATCATCCAGCATTACTTCTACTAAGTCATCTTTAAACTCACTATTAACATTAACAGTACTTACTGCCCCAGTATATGGATTAACAGCTCCTACCATTTGTATCAGTCTAGGCTTTTCATAATAAGTTAATACAGGATTAACAATATTGAAATTGCTATTCCTGTATATTCTTATTGTATTATTTAACATTGTGCAAAATGTTTCACCCCATTCAAAATCAGGATTCTTAAGAGGATCTCTTAAAATCAATGATACATTTGCTTCTTCAGCTAAATATACTGTCATTGATCTTGGTTCAGGACAACACTCTTGATTTGCATCTGTTGTTACAGTTTTAAATTCTAAATAAGTATCAACTGGAAAATTGTCTGATTCAAAATATGTATCATTTACTGTACCTGTTAAAGATAATTCTCTAAGTAAAGGTTGTAAATCATCTATTCTTTTCTTAGATAATTCATCTCCTTCTTTATACATATTACCACCATGAAGATTTCTCCTACACCACTCTATTTGAGCTTTATTAAAAGCTTCAATAAATTGCCAAGCTTCTATATTATCAAAGTCTTGACTATCTAATTTATTTAACCTTTGCTTAAGCTTTATGAATGCAGTATTATTTTCCATTATTTAATATTTATGAATTCCAGTATGGATCTACTTTATCCATTAAAGATAAAAGAGACTCTTCATTATTTGGATCTTTTAAAAAGTCCAATACTTCAGATGGTCTTTTACCCATTCTTATTCCACTATCAATTGGTTCAATCCATCCCCCTGCTTTAGTTGTAATAAATCTATAGTATAATCCATCTTTAATTAAAGATCTGATTTTTAATTCTTCCATATCTAATTTAGATACATCTAAGAATTGTTGAGCAGCTCTTTTTTTGTTACTTTCAGCACCTCTTCCATTAATGTATTCATCCATGTTTTCATACATAATATCATTTGGTGTATTTTTAGTATATTGTACACTATCACTATCTATTACTTTAGAAACATATATTAATTTAGTTGTATTAGTATCATATAGATTTTGTAATGCTGTCAATGCTTTATTTTTCAACTTAGTTAATTCTGTTCTTGTAGTAAGAGTTTCCTCAACTGTATCTAAATAAAACTTTGGGTTATCATTTGATGACTTAGCATCTTTTAATGACTTAGCTACAATTGAAAATCCACCAGCTCTAATAGCATGCAATTTAATTCTGTCATATGGATCTACATCACCATCTAAAAAAACTGGATCATTACCACACCTCAAAGTTATCTTATCCCAAAATTTAGAATTGTCAGGCTTCATAACAGTTAGCTTGTTCCAGAAGTCTTTATCTTCTACATCAACTTGATTAGCAGCTAGTTCAGCTTCTAATTCAGAAACTACTTTTCTGATTTCTGCAATTTTAGCCTTCTTCTCTTTTGGAGGAAGCATCTTTACTTTAGGATCAAATTCATTTAATCCAGTAATGTATCTTTTAACTCCATTCATTTCTAAACATGCTAAAGACTCTTCATGAAATACTCCATCATGTAAAGACAATCCATATTGTTCTAATCCCATATTTTCTTTGCCCGGATTAAAATAAGGGCGTATAGCTATTGAGCTAGTTTTTTTTGCGTGTTGATACTTTTCAACAATTGTGTAATCATCCATTCCGTTTGGTTTTTTTAAAAATTAATAATTGGTACTCAAGTCAAATAATACACCGTAGTGTACATTCTATTATTACTAATATTTCTAAAAGCAAGAGATTAATCTTGCTTAAAGTCTTTGACTATGTTGTTAGTACTATGTTAATTGCACCATTACCTGTCTGAATATATAGGTCTCCCTTTTTTAATCCAGCAGCTTTTGCAGCAGTTTCATTAGCATATGTGGTAGAATCAGCAAGATCACGGATCCAACTAATTACTTCATTTACATGTAGCAATCTAGCATTACCTGTCTGAGCTCTTGTAACTCCTTCATACGCAGCATCTTCAAACTTCTGACTTAATTTATTTACTTGCTTAGGTTTTCCCATAATTTATTTCTTTAAATGTTAATAAAAAAAAGGGGAGGGATTAACCTCCCCCTTAATTATAATTACTAGAATGATCCTCCTGTTACAGGATTTCTCATTACAATTTTAAGAACTTTAGTAGGATCCTTAACCCAAATAGCTGGCATGGTCTGAGTCATATAAACTCTATATCCATTGAATTGTCCAGTAGAAGCAAAACCTTGAGTTCTTCCCATGTAGTCCATAGTACCATTT
>JBDGYO010000164.1:0-7697 GCA_039584015.1 Gemmatimonadota bacterium
AGGCCTGGCGGATCTTCTCCCACACCCGCATGAAGTCCGCCTTCTTCTTCGAGAGGACGATGGAGCCTTCCTCGTCCTCGAGGCGCTCGAGCAGGACATCGACCTCTTCGCCCGGCTCGATCGTCCGGGGATCCTTGAACTCGTCGATCTGTACCGCGCCCTCCGACTTGAAGCCGACGTCGAGGATGACGTGGCTCTCGGTGACGCGCAGGACCTTGGATTTGACGATCTCCCCTTCCTGGATGCTCTGCAGCGTACCCTCATACAGCTGCAGCATCTTCTGATACTCCTCGTCGGAGTAGTCTTCGTCGTACAGGTCGGGACGAACGGGGAATGGCGTCGTGGCTTCGGACGCGGGATCGTTGGCCACGTCGGAGGGCGACGTGGGTTCGGGTGAAGTGTCGACCATCGGTTGTGTCAAGATTCCTGCTTGTGGTGGTGCGGTTCACGGTTGTCACGTTCGCAACAAAAAGCGATCGCTACGAGCCTATGAGGATAGACCGCCTAAGCAGCTATGTCAAGCTAGGAAAAGAGGTTGCGTGCGCGCTCCACGATGGTCTCCACCTGCTCCTCGAAGCCCAGTTCGGACGTGTCGAGCGCCACGGCATCGGAGGCTTGCCGCAGCGGAGCCACCGCCCGGGTGGAGTCGTACGCGTCACGCCGCTCGAGCTCCTCGACCTCGCGGGCCAGGGACGCCGGATCGACTTCCCGACCGTCCTGCAGCAGCCGCCGACGCGCCCGCACGGCGGGGTCCGCGACCAGGAAGATCTTGAGCACCGCGTCCGGGAAGACGACCGTCCCGATGTCCCGGCCGTCCAGCACCGCGCCGCGGGGGTGGCGCGCCACGGCGTCCCGCACCTCCTCGTTCACCCACTCGCGCACCTCCGGGAGGGCCGAGACCTCGGACACCTTGGCCGTCACGCGGGCGGAGCGAATCTCCTGCGTGACGTCGACGCCGGCGATCTCCGGTCGAAAGCCCGCATCGGTGAGATCCAGCCGGATCGGGAGGGAGCGCGCCAGCGCCACGAGGCGCTGCCCGGCCAGCGCGGCCCCGGCGTCGAGGGCGGCGAGGGTGATGGCCCGGTAGAGGGCACCGCTCTCCACGTGCGGGAGCCGCAGCCGCTCGGCCACCGCAGCGGCCGTGGTGGATTTTCCCGAGCCAGCGGGGCCGTCGATCGCGAGCACTCGACTAGGTGTCGACACGAATCCGAGCCAGATCCTGATAGAAGTCGGGGTAGCTTACTGCGGCGGACGCAATCTCGGAAAGCTCGACTCGCGCCCCAGGCAGCGTCCCAAGGACCGCGAACGCCATGGCGACGCGGTGGTCGCCGCCCGTCTCGACCCGGCCGCGCGGCGGCCGGTCGGATCCCCGCACCAGCAGATCGTCTCCCTCCACTTCGGCCTCCGCACCCAGCGATCGCAGGTTGGCCGCGAGCAGACCGAGGCGGTCACTCTCCTTGACGCGCAGCTCTCCCACTGAACAAAACCGGGTCTCTCCCTCGGCGCGGGACGCCACCACGGCCAGCAGCGGGACCTCGTCGATGAGACTGGGGATCTCCTCGGCAAGCACCTCGGTCGCCCGCAGGGCGGCAGGCCGGATCACCAGATCGGCCACCGGCTCGCCGGCGGCCTCGCGCTCGCCCTCGCGCTCCACCGTGCCCCCCAAGCGGGCGAGGACCTCCAGATAGCCGGTGCGCGTCGGGTTCACCCCCACTGCCTGGAGCCGGAGCTCACCTCGCTGCGCCAACAGCGCCGCACCGACCAGGAACGCCGCCGACGAGGCATCGCCGGGCACGTCCAACTCGAACGGCGGCAGCCGGGGCCAGCGCTCACCGGGTCCCGCCAGCGTGACGCTGGTGCCCCGCACCGTCAGATCGAAGCCCAAGTGGGCAAGAAGCCGCTCGGTGTGATCGCGGGAGCGAACCGGCTCGGACACCGTGACCGGCACGCCGCCCGTCACGCCGGCCAGCAAGAGGGCCGTCTTGAGCTGGGCGCTCGCCACCGGCGTATGGTAGCTGAACGGTCGCAACCGCCCCCCGCGGATACGCAGCGGTAGGCCGTCTCCCGCCTCCTCTTCGATCAGCGCGCCCATGGCGCGCAGCGGCGTCGTGACCCGCCGCATGGGCCTGCCCCTGAGCGAGGCGTCGCCCGTGAGGCGCGCCCGGATCGGCTGCCCGGCCAGCGCCCCCAACAGCAGTCGCGCAGTGGTGCCGGAGTTGCCGCAGTCGAGCGTGCTCTCGGGGCTGGCCCAGCGTCTGCCGGTAACAGTGACGCGTGCTCCGGCGCGCAGCGGCCCCACCTCGGCTCCCAGCTGACGCAGCGCTGCCGCCGTGGCGCGCGCGTCGAGAGCCGCAAGCGCCCCTCGCAGCGTGACTCGAGTCCGCGCCGCGGCTGCCACGATCAGCGCGCGGTGCGTGATGCTCTTGTCGCCTGGCGGACGTATGCTGCCACCCACGATCACGAGTCGAACCTGCCTCGCCAGTCGGCTCCGGCCTCGAGCCACCGCACGACCGCGTCGCGGTCTCCTGCCGAGAGGGCCGCGCGCAGCTCACCAAGCCCGTCTTCCATCGCGTCCAGCGCCTCGAGCAATCCCTGACGGCCCATGAGGAAGAGATCCGCCCACGCGGCCGGGTTCTCGGTGGCCGGCCGCGTTTCCTCCAGCGCGCTCCGACCGTAGGTCACGCCGTCCGGGCCTTTCTCGGCCAGCACCCGCGCCAAGGCGGACGCCACTGCCCGCGGCAGCTGGCTGGTCCAGGCCAGCAGCGCGTCATGTCGCTCGGCGCTGAGCGTGACCGGTGCCGCCCCGATTACCCGCCGCCAGAAATCCGCCACCTCCGCATGGGCCGCGTCACCTCCCGCCAACGGGGTGACGTACACCAATGCGCTCTCGAGCGCATCGGGATCGGCCGCGCCGAACCCGTGCCCGGTCAGGTCCACGAGCGGGTGCGAGCCGGCAAACCAGGGCTGTAGGTCGAGCCGCTCGGCGAGCTGCACCACCGGTGTCTTCACGCGCGTCACGTCGGTGCAGTACACCTCACGCCGCCTGAGGAGCTGGGCCAGCTCCTCGAGCAAGCCCAGGGTGGTGGCTGGCGGGGTGGCCATCACGAGAAGGTCCGCGGCGCGCACCACGCCCTGGGGATCGTGTGCGATCTCGGTGACGGCGCCGGCCCGCGCCGCCGCAACACCATCCTTCGTGCTGTGAGCACATCCCACGATGCGTGACACGCCCGCCCGCGACGCCTGGCGCGCTATCGAGCCCCCCAGGGCGCCCAGTCCAACAATACCGAGGGTATTGGGCTTCACGACTCAGCCGGCCAGCCAGGCGCCGAGCAGCGCGATGGCCAAGGTCCCGATGGCGTACCCCACGAGGGTAGAGCCACGTCGCCCAGCGAACACCCCGATCCGCACGAGCGCCAGGAACGGCCCCCCGAGCAGCGCCAACACGCCGGCCGCCGACAGGAGACGACCGCTGGCTCCCCCGACCAGGACCCCCGACACGACGCCCCCGACCGCCAGTAACTGGCAGACCAGGAACAGCCCCGACACGACGCGGCTCAGACGCGCGTTGTCCACGATCCGGTCAGAATGCGGCGAGTCCACGAGACCCCATCCGGTAGGCTACGTACAGGAGAAGCAGAGCAAAGATCAGCTTGAGTGCACGCTGATTCAGCTTGCCGCCGAGCAGCGCCGCGATGCCCGCGCCGGCCAGGGTGCCCACCATGGCAATACCGGCGATGCCGATATCCACGTCGCCCCGTGCCAGATACACCAGCGCGGCCCCGGCCGCCGTCATCCCCAGCATGTACACGCTGGTGCCCGCGGAGCGATCGAACGGCATCCCCAACAGCAGGTGCAGGATCGGCACGTTGAGGATGCCCCCCCCCACCCCGAGCAGTCCTGAGACGACGCCGACGCCCACCGATGCGCCCGCTGCGAGCGGGCGCCGCTCCCGCACCACCTCGGGAGACGGTGCCGCTGCGTGGGCCCGGGGCCACATGCGGTGCGCGGTAATCAGCAGCAGGAGGGAGAAGGCGATGTAGAGGGGGCCGGCGGGCACATACGCCGCGAGCAACCCCGCGGTGACCGCACCAAACACCGTGAACAGCTGGAGCCGCACGCCGACGGCCAGGTCGACACGACCCTGCCGCAGGTAGACGGCAGATCCCGCCACGGAGGTTCCCACGACACATACGAGACTCGCCGCGACGGCACTGTGAAACGGAAGGCCTGCCACCAGGATCAAGCCCGGCACCAGAATGATGCCGCCCCCCACTCCCAGGACCGCCCCGAAGCTGCCGGCCAGGAGACCGACCGCAACGAGCTCGAGGAGAGATGCGCCCACGATAGGCGCAAACTTAACGGCGGGTTCTGGGCGGGGCTACGCTCGGGTGCCTACCAGAGCTTCACCTTGGGCCAGCGTTTCGCCAGGTAGTAGTCCGCCCCGAAGGCGCGTCCGGCGGCACCGAGCATCACGATCAACGCAATGAAGAAGAATGCTGCGTCGTTGCTCGAGCTCATCCAGAACCAGCGGCCCTTGAGGAACATGAAGTTGAGCATCATGAACATCACGCCACCCGCGGCGAGCCGGGTCGCCGTCCCGCTGAGCAGCGCAAGGCCCCCCAGGACCTCCCCCATCACCACGAGCGCCGCAAACAGCGCGGCGTTCGGCAGGACCAGTCCCTCGAGAAACCCCTGATAGAAGCCGTGCGTCGCCTCGTTGGAGATGTTGCGCTCCACCATGCCCACGAGCCGGGGGGTGAATCCGCCTTCGCGCCACAGCTTGCCCCACCCCGCCACCAGCAGCACGACACCCAGGTACACTCGCAACACGACCAGCAGGATACGCTGCACCGCTTGGGACAGGCTGTCGGACACAAAGCTCACGGGCACCTCATGGAGGGTGTTGGGAGAGAGACGTCTGAACGGGCGCCCGGGTTCCCGACCCGCCCGCCGGGTCAGGCGCTATCGGCCTTCAGCAGGGAGAGCTCGACCTCTGAGTCGCTTCGCTGCGGGGCGGCCGACACCTTGCGCAGCGCGGCCACGATCTCCCGCGCGAAGGTCTTGCCGGCGCCCTTCTCGATCTCGTCGATCGCCGTCCACGGGGCAAAGGCAGGCCGCAGCGGCGTGGGCATCTGCAGGGTCTCGAAGCCGTCGGCAACCGCCAGGATCTTGGTGCTGGATGTGAACGGCAGGTGGTCGATGGGCCAGTCGTCACCCACCACGTCGTAGTACCGCTCGTACTCCTGTAGGATGTCGATCGCGCCGCGCATGGCGCCGGCCAGCGGCAGCTCACGGAACGCACCCGGGAACTCCGAGAGCAGGCGCAGCAGCCGCGGATCGCGCGGGCCCACCTCGTGCAACAGCGCGGCGATGCGCAGGTTCTCGAGGTCCTCCTCCCGCAGCCCGATCTCCTTGCCCAGCAACGTTGCCAGCTTGGCCACGCGGTGGCTGTGTCCCCGGTGCGTCTTCTCGCTCGACTCGAGGTGGAAAGTGAGCAGTTCCAGCACTGCCATGTACGCCGACTTGAGGTCCCGCAACCGTTGCTGCCGCTGCTCCGCCAGCCACCCGACCACGTATCCCGTGAGAATCAGGAAGCCGGCCCAGGGCACCAGTGTGAACAGGATCTCCGGAGCGAGCCCCGCGGGCCCCGCCAGTCCCTGTACCGCCTGAAAGAACAGCACGAGCACCACGATCAAGACCGCGGACCAGACCGCCGTGTTCCGTCCCAGGAAGGACCCCGCCACGATGATGGGGAGGTAGTAGAAGCTGAGGAACGCGATCTTGTAGTCGATGAACCAGTGGATGAGGAGGAGCGAGAGCACCAACCCCACCACCAGCACCTTCTCGAACGCTGCGGCATGGACCTCCCTGGCGGAGCGTTCTCCCTGTGCTCGGCAGGGTACTGCGAGCGCTCCCAATGTGGGCCAAACGTATTGTCCGTCAAGAGGTTGGGCGTTAGGCGCCCGTGATGCTGGCACGCGGGCCGGAGCTTGCGGCCGGACCCATGCCGCGTAGGTTTGTGGCCGCGACGACCCCCACGGCACGAGGAGCCATGTCCGCACCCACCCAGCCCAAGCCGCACTCACTCCTGGCCGACTACCCCGTGGTCGAGACCATTCCCGTGCAATGGGGGGACATGGACGCCTACGGCCACGTCAACAATACCGTGCTGTTTCGCTACTTCGAGACGGCGCGGATCGCGTACCTGGACCGGTGCGGGTTTCTGGAGAGTTACGACCAGCACCGCATCGGAGCGATCCTGCACTCCACCGATTGCCGCTTCCGCCGGACACTCATCCATCCCGACACGGTCCAGGTCGGGGGACGCGCCGTATCGGTGGATCGGGACCGGTTCACGATGACGTACATAGTGGTCTCTCTCGTGCACGACGACGTTGTGGCTGAGGGCTCGGGCGTCGTGGTCTCGTTCGATTACACCACGCGGGAGAAGACGTCGCTTCCCGAGAGCGTGCGTCAGGGGATCGAGGAACTGGAGCGGAAGTAGGCGGGAGGCGCTTCAGCCCGGCGTCAGGGCGTTCCGGGACCCCAATCGGGATCCCAGTTGTGTCCCTTTCCCTCCGTGAGCTGCCGCGCACTCGTCCCGTCGGCATTCATCACATAGATGTCGTAACGGCCGTCCCGAAAGCTGTTGAACGCGATGAACCGACCGTCCGGAGACCATGCCATGCGGCTGACGGCGTACCCGCGGAGCGCCTCCATGCGTGCCGGCGCCCGGTTGAGCCGTCGTTGGTGCGAGCCATCTGGCTCCATGACATACATCTCCCACTGCCCTTCCCGCGTGGACCAGAATGCCAGCAGGCTCCCGTCCGGGGACCAGGTGGGCAGCCACTCGAGCGCCGGGTTCTCGGTCAGCCGCCGCACCTCACCACCTGACACCGAGACCACGTAGATCTCACGGTTCTCATCCCCTCTGGTCGAATGAAACGCGATCTCGCTCCCATCAGGAGACCAGTGGGGATAGGAGTCGACCTCTTCGGGGTCGGAGGTGATGCGCAGCAGCTCGGTCCCATCGGGGGTGGTGGCGTACAGGTCGAGCGCGCCCTCTCGGTTGCTGTCGAACGCGATGTACCTCCCATCCGGAGACCAGGCGGGAGAGAAATCGCCGTTCGGGTGTCTCACCAGTCGGCGCTGGTCGCTCCCGTCGGCGTTCATCAGGTAGATGTCGGCATTGCCGCCTCGCTCGGAAACGAACGCGATGAGACGGCCGTCGGGTGACCACGCCGGCTCCACATCACTCCCCTCGCTGCGCGTCAGCCTCGTCTGGTTTCCACCGTCCGCGTCCATGACATAGATCTCGAAATCACCATCGCGGTTGGACGTGAACACGATTCGACCAGTCGGTGGGAGCTCGTCGTGTGGCTCTTGGGAGCGCGCACTGGTGGGCAGACCGATGGCCCCCAGCGTGCAAGCCGCCACCACGCTCAGGTTCCGCACTGCTCGTTTTCTGCTCAGTAGCTGATCTCGGGGAATCTCACGCACTTGGTGCCCTCGGGAACCGCAACGTGCGGACGCCACAGGAGAAACGGTCGCTCCACCCGGTTCGCTTCGGCGGTATACGACACCCAGACCACATCCATCATGATCTTCCTGGTGTCGGCGTCCTTGTCGCAATCCCCTCCGTCCTTGGCCATCGGGATCTCCATCTTCTCGCGCTTCCCAAACTCGATCTTCATCGG
>JBDGYO010000165.1:0-7752 GCA_039584015.1 Gemmatimonadota bacterium
TCGGTTTGTGCGTAGTCCGCATGATCGTCAGCGAACGTGCTGGTGACGTTGCCGAGAGACTTCGAACGATGGGACACGTACTGACGACCTTCGAAGGTCATGGCCGCGACGGGCCACGAACCCTGATGTTCACTACCTGTCAACGAAGGCGCGTCCCGGACTTGACGGCAGCCGTCGCTGCGATCGATCCGCGTGTGTTTTACACCGTTGATCGGTTCTCACGTACCGGACACGCAATGCCGCTACCTCATCCGACAGGGTGGCGCGCCGTCCTCAAGAAGAAGTAGGAGAATGCGAGTGCAGCTACCGCGAAGCTCAACCCGCAACCACGTGAAGCTTCATGGGACGGCCCATCTATGAACGACACTTCTGCAGATACCCAGGTCACCGTCGAACGGCTCGGTCGCGGGCGCTACCTACATGCCATCATCCCGATCCTCGATAAGTCTGGACGCGTGATCCAGCGAATTGCCAAGCCGTTGATGGTCGAGGTTAGGCCCAGGGATGTCGTTCAGATCGTGGTAGGCTCCGCCATCCTTGCCGTGCCCGTCGGCTTCACCGAGGAGGTATGGAACCTAGGCCAGCGCCTGCCAACGGCCAACGTCCTCTACTTGGCTCTCGTTTCAATTGCCGCGATCGCCGTCTTCGTATACCTGAACTTCTACCGCTTCTACTTGAGGGAGTTCGTAACAGAATACGTCAAGCGCGTCCTTGTCATATACCTGCTGTCACTGGTGGTCGTGGGCGCGTTGCTGACGATCATTCAGCAGTGTCCCTGGGGCGCTGACAACCTGCTGGCCGTCAAGCGGATCATCATTGTGGCGTTCCCCGCGTCCATGAGCGCGACCTTAACGGACGCTTTCAAGTAGCCGTGTAGAATCCTCACTTGGGATGAGAGATCCCCGGCGCGGCCCCTCACCTGATGCTTGGTTTAGGGGTTTCGGACAGTGCGCTGCGGTTGGCGGGTCCAGTTGATCCCGTAGACGGGAAGCGCGTGACCAGCAAGGCGTACAGGGGTTAGCTGCTCCTCGCGCTCCTCCAAGATTGTAGGTTCGCTGGCTGTCCACTCAACGAACGCAACGATCCTCGGGGAGTGTTTCGCCCCCGTTGGAAGGCCAAGAACCCCTCCAGAGCATCCCTCGTTACACGATACTCCTTCTCCCAGAGCCGGTAGGCATCCAGGTCCCCGTGACGGATCCATGCCCGTACGGTCTGTGGTGACCGATTGAACAGTGTGGCGACCTCAGCCACGGTCATGTCCGCGTTGTGGTCAGTGGCGGTCGAGCCCCCTTGAACGAGCCAGCTTCGGATGAGTGACACCGGCAGGAGGACACTCGCCTCGGTGGGCAAGGCGTTCACCATCTGCCGGAGTCGATCCTCGATGGCCATGAGGGGCTACCCAGACCCACTCTTATGGATCATTGGCTCGCGAGGCCAAAGGTGTGCAAGGTACAAGAACGACATGCGAGTCATTGTCACAGAGATTGTCACTGCGCAGGCAGCGTATCGCAGTGACGCCGGTCGAGCCGTGAGGAGCGTCCTTGATCCCAGTGAAGCGTGGTGCAGCGAGACGGACCCGAAGAACCGCCATCTCAGTGTAGCTGTCCCTGCTGACCAAGGCCCTGCCGTCCTCGGGGCCGACGGGCCCGAAGGTCCTTACGGAGGGCGGGGGACTCGAACCCCTAAGGGCTTGCGACCGGCGGTGGACACACCCGGTCGGGCGTGTCCGTTGGTTCGCCTCACGATGATCCACACCCACCTGCTGAACCGAAGGGTCTTCACGTACAGAGCACCATTCAGCGGTCTTGGGGGAACCTTGCGGGCGGCGGCAACCCAGACCTCTCAGAGACCCCACGGATGTCCCACTTGAGGTATACGGTGCCCCCCGAACGGGCGTGTCCGAGCGGGGTGCCAGCACCGGAAGGTGAGAGACACTCACACAAACGCTCACACCGGGCCGACTCTCCTGATCCAGAGGGGTACCGCTACCGCTGGAGCTGGGTACCGCTACCGCTGGAGCTGCGGTCAGCCCGTCACCAATACCCACGCGAGATAGACCGAGAATCCCACCAGCAGGAACACACCCTCACGGCCCGACACCTTCCAGCGCGACCACATGATCGGGAGCAGGACCACGGTGAAGCCGAGGAGCACCCAGTTGTCCACCGAGAGGGAGACCTCAGGCACCGGGACGGGGAATATCGCCGCGGTCACCCCCAGGATGCCGAACAGATTGAAGATGTTGGAGCCGAGCACGTTGCCGAGCGCAATGTCCGGCTCATTGTGCCGTGCGGCCGCCACGCAGGTGGCCAGCTCCGGTAAGCTGGTGCCCATGGCCACGATCGTGAGGCCAATCACCCGCTCTTCGATGCCAAGCACGCGGGCGCCCGTGACGGCGCCCAGTACGGAGAGCTCCGCTCCGATCGCTACCGCAATCAGTCCCAGCATGATGAACGAGACGTGTTTTCTCCAGGCGCGCGCCACACCCTCCTCCAGGTGCGCCGCCCGCCTCACCTCGCGGTCCATGTGAGCGGCCTCGGTCGTGGAGACGCCGCGCCGCGCGTGGTAGATGGTATAGAGCACGAAGGCCAGCAGACCGGCACAGAGCGCGATGCCTTCCCAGTGCTCCACCTCGCCGTCGAACGCGAAGAAGAGCGCCAGGCCCGTGGCCGCCAGCACGATCCAGTACTCCACCTTGAGCGTGTGCTTGGCCACGGGTATCGCCATCATCACGGCGGCGATACCCAGGATGGCCCCGATGTTGAAGATGCTGGAGCCGACGACGTTCGCGTACGCGATGTCGGTCGAGCCTCGCCACGCCGCCCGTAGGCTCACGGCCAGCTCCGGCAAGCTCGTGCCCATGGCCACCACCGTGAGCGCGACAACCGCGGTGGAGACGCGAGCGAGGAGTGCCACAGCGGTGGCGCCTCGTACCAGCAGGCTTCCTCCGTAGAGCAGCACGGCGAGGCCGGCGCCGAGCTCGATGACCGCGAGGCCCACTTGGTGGATCATGCGCGCGACTCCTGAGAATGCCGCTCCAGCCACTGCTCGAGTCCCACCGTGCGGCGCAGGGCCCCCGGGTGGCGGCGGAACCAGGAGAGCAGCAACAGCGTCTCGTCGATCGCCGCCGTGGGGATGGGCCCGGGCTCCGGATCGCCACCGGCGTGCTCGGCGACGAGCGAGCGAAAGGCCTCGATCTCGATGGGCGTGTGCGGCGCCGGCGCCGCCGCGCGCACCGTGGCCCGGCGAATGACGTAGGTGCGGTCGTCACCGTAGACGCCCGGGTCGGTGTAGACGAAGCTCAGCGCTTCGAGCGCCGCCTGCGCTCTGGTGCAGGCGGCCAGCAGCCAGGTGAGGGCGTCGAACTTGTCGCGGCACCAGGTGGCGCGCTCGAAGTCCTGGCCTTCGCTCGCGGCCGTCATTGCCGCGATGATTCTCTCGAGGGGCTCTACGGTTCGCCCCTCGATGAAGTCGACCGCGACGTGCACCCGGTTGCGGTACACGGGCTCCGTGACGAATCCCGCGCAGGGCGCGGTGCACGTGCCCAGCTCGTGGCGCATGCAGGCCGCGCGGTGGGGTCCCGCGAACAGGTCCTGCTGGTCGGAGTAGGCCATGGGCATCGCGAGCGCGCAGTCCCGCAGGCCCAGCTGGTCGTTCAGCACCTTCACGCTCTCCTTGAGGCGGGCGACGCCCACGAACGGCCCATAGTGCCGCACATCGTCACCTCCCACGGTCCCGCCCACGTAGATCTTGGGAGCCGCCCCGCCCGAGATCTTGATGAAGCCCACGCGCCGGCGCCGGTTCATGCGCACGTTGAAGACCGGCCGGTAGCGTCGGATCTGGGCGAGCTCCGTCATGAAGGCCGCGAACTCCGAGGGCGTGTGGTCCCACCGGATGTCGGCGGCCGCATGGAGGATGCGGGCTGCCTTGTCCTCCGGGTAGTTGGCCCGGAAGTAGGAGAGGAGACGACCCCTCAACCGCTTCGCCTTACCCACGTACACCACGCGGCCCGAGGGATCGAGCATGCGGTACACGCCGGGCCGGTTCTCGGCGAGCGCCGAAACGCGGCGCTTGAGCATGTCGAGGTCGCCCAGCGGCAGGGCGAGTGCCTGGCTTACCGCCATCTCCCCTGTGCGCGCTGGCGCGAGCGGACCTGCTGGAGGTAGTGGTCGAGCGCGAGGAACTTCTCGTACACAGTCACCGCCTTGCGCTTCTGGCCCAGCTCGGCGAGCAGCTCGCGCATCCGCCCGCGCCGCACGACGTAGAAGCGGAACGTCTCGGCGAAGTCCTCCAACGGGTGGTTCGAGGCATACGCGCTCACATACCCGGCCTTGGTCTTGCTGACACGGCGGCGCTGCATGTCCACCCAGCTGTCGTCCCGCACGCGGTATGCCTTGTGCACTTCGCCGAACACCCGCTTGAACACTGGTGTCCGGGTCCATGCCCAGTGGTGGTACAGGAAGCTGTGCCCCGCCTCGTGGCAGATGAGGCCGACCAGGGTGGTCCAGGGAATCTCGTCCCGCCCCCGCGCCTTCACCACGTAGTCCCAGTCGATCTCGATGATCTTGGGGAACTTGGGATCGACGCCGGACACGCCGGGACGGAGCACCACGCGGTAGTTCCAGTCCTTGATGCGTGAGGCGCGCAGCAGTTCCCGCACGCGCCGCAGGGCTCGAGGAATGAGATCCTGCCCGGTCGGATCGCCGCCGCACCAGGGGCAGGTCCGCATCCAGTCGTTCACGCCGCGGTGGCAATGTGGGCAAGGGCCGTCGTATCCCTCGTCCTCGCCCTCCCACTCCTGCTCCTCGCCACACCAGGGGCAGTACGGCATGGGGTACTGCACGCCTCCGCCGCAGCCCCAGTCGCAGCGCGCGTCGAACCGGAACCCCTTGGGAGCCTTCATCGGCTCTTCGGCGGAGTATCCCTCCTCGTAGATGTCCGTGCTGCACCAGGGGCAGTAGCTGTAGTAGTCCGACACCACCCAGCCGCACTTGTAGCACTCCGCTTCGGTCACCGGCGGATCATCGCGCCACACGTGCGTGCGACCGCACCAGGGACAGTGGGGCCAGAACCGCCTGAGCTCCTGGCCGCACACACAGCGCAGCTCGGGGCGCGGGGTGGGGTGGCGGGTCTTCCGCCTACGAGTGGGACTCATACCTGGCGAGGGCCTCCTGAACGATGCGGTCGATGAACGAGTAGAAGTCCATGCCGGCCTTCTCGGCCGCGTTGGCGGTGTCGTGCCCGAAGGAGATGAACGGGTTGGCGTTGACCTCCACGACGTATGCCTCGTCGTCGGGCGTGAGCCGCACGTCTACCCGGGCGTAGTCCCGCAGCCACAGCGCGCGACAGGCGGTGCGGCATGTCTCCTCGATGCGCTCCTGTGCCGCTTGTGACAGCGGACGCGCGAACACGTTCTTGATCCCCCTGCGCTCGCGGTAGGGCACGTCCCACTTGGCCGCCTTGGTGGCAATGCGCTCCTCGATCTTGCTCTTGTCCTTGTCGAACACCATCTCGATGGTGGGGAGGATCTGGAGCTCCGTCCCGTTCCCCAGGACGCTCACGTAGAGCTCCCGGCCCTCCACGAACTCTTCGGCGATGGCGGGTTGGTGGAAGGTCTCGTGGATGAAGTGGACGCGCTCCTTGAGTCCATCGAGGTCCTGCACCACGGATGCCTGCGCGATCCCCTCCGACGCGTCCTCCTGCAGTGGCTTCACGATCAGCGGGAAGACCAGCTCGGGGGCCTCGGCGACCTCCTCGGTGTGCCGGTACGTCACGAAGCGCGGCACCTTCAATCCGTGCCAGGCCAGCACCTTCTTGCTCATCGCCTTGTTGCGGGTGGTGAGCAGGGCGATGGGCGGCGATCCCGTGTAGTGGTATCCCTCCGCCTCGAGCAGCGCGGCAAAGATGTAATCCAGCCGCGAGCGCTGGTGAAACCCCTCGGCGCAGTTGAACACGAGGCTCGGCTTGAACTCGGCGAGCCGCTCGAACATATGGTGGAAGTCGTCGTGCACGCCCACCAGGAGGACCTCGTGGTCATAGGCCATGAGAGCTTCGGCCACCTCGTACTCCTGCTCGGCGACCTCGGCCGCGACCTCTTTCTTGTAATCTTCGTCCTCCCACCCGTCGTTCGGCGTGTCGAATACGACGGCGATCTTCATCGCGGCTTCCCCTGGCAGCGCCAGCAGAACGTCGTGGCGCGCCCGTCGATCTCGTGCGTGGTCACGAGCTGCGCACCGCATCGGCGGCACGGCTCCCCACCGCGCCCGTACACCTGCAACAGGTCCTGGTACGAGCCGGATTGTCCGGTCCCGGTGCGATAATCCCGCACGGTGGTGCCCTGCGCGGCGATCGCCTCCTCCAACACGTCCCGTACGTGTCGGTACAGTCGGTCGAGCTCCGCGCGCGTCAACCGCAGGGTGGGCCGCGAGGGATCGATCTGTGCTCGGAACAGTGCCTCGTTCGCGTAGATGTTGCCCACCCCGGCCAGGCGTCGCTGGTCCATGAGCGCCTTCTTGATCGCCTGCCGGGTGCCCGCCATCTGGGTGCGGAACCGATCGGCGTCGAAGTCGGCTGCCAGCGGCTCGGGACCGATGCGCGCAGTATAGGACTGCCACCCGCGTTCGTCCAAGAGCCAGATCGTGCCGAGTCGGCGCACGTCGCGATACACGAGCCTCGCTCCGCCACCGATGCCCGCCTCGAGGACGGCGTAGCGGCGCTGCTCCGCCGTGAGGCGACGCTCGTAGATGAGGAGGTTACCGGTCATGCGGGGCTGAATCACGAGCCGGTCGCCGCTGGCCAGTAGCAGGACCACGTGCTTCGCGCGCCGATCCACGGCCGCAATGCGGTTGCGGTCGAGCGTGCGGATCAGCCGCTGATGGCTGACTTTGCGGAGGACGCCGCGGTGGTGAAGGTGGGGAGTGGTGAGCTTGCGACCGGCGAGCCTGGGCCGTAGGTCGCGAACGATCGTTTCGACCTCAGGCAGCTCCGGCACGCGCTACCTCGCGCCACGCGATGTCGCGGCGGAACTGGCGGCCCTCGAAGGTGACGCTCTCGGCGAGCACCCGGCTCCGCTCGGCGGCCTCGACTACGTCGCGCCCGAGGCCGGTGGCGTTCAGCACGCGCCCGCCCGCGGCACGCAGCACCCCCGCGTCGTCGACCGCCGTACCCGCGTGGAACAGAATCGTGTGCTCGGGTGGTCGATCAGGCAGGCCGATCTCCTGGCCCTTCACGGGCGACGCCGGATACCCCGGCGTCGCGAGCACGGTGGTTACCGCAGCCTGACTCGCTGCGCAGTAGGTGACCGGCGGCTTCCAGGCTTCGCCCGCCCCGATGCTCCACAGTTGCTCGGTGAGATCGAGGTCGGCCGCGGGGAGCACCACCTGCGCTTCGGGGTCCCCGAAGCGGCAGTTGAACTCCAGTACCTTGGCGTGCCCGGTATCGTCCACCATGAGGCCGGCGTAGAGCACGCCGCGATAGGGTGCCCCTCGATTGGCGAGCTCGGCGAGCACGGGCCGTATGATCTCTCGGTCGGCGTGCTCGAGCAGCGCCTGGTGGGCGATCGAGACCGGCGTGTACGCCCCCATCCCCCCCGTGTTCGGACCGGTGTCGCCCTCGCCGATTCGCTTATGGTCTTGAGACGCCGGGAGCAGCATCACCTGCTCGCCGTCGGTGAGGGCCAGGATCGACAGCTCCTCGCCGGTGAGGAACTCCTCCACGACGACGAGCTTGCCCGCGTCCCCGAACTTGCCGCCG
>JBDGYO010000166.1:0-8953 GCA_039584015.1 Gemmatimonadota bacterium
GGCGGCCACGTTGAGGCCGACGTGCTTCATCGTCACCAGACTGCGGGCCCCGCCCAGCGCGGCCCCGACGCACTCGTCGAACGCCACCTTCTCGTTGGTGGACCAGTGCGCGTCTACCTCCCCGTACCCGCCGAGGCTCTCCAGCACTTCGGTGCTCGGGGTGCCGGGGTAGCCGGCGGCAAACACCACGCCGGCCTCCCACGCCCCCCGGGCGATGGCCTCATTGCCCGACATCAGGATGGTCATCCAGGCTCCCCGTCCGCTTCCTCCTCGAACCGTCCCTCGAGGTCGTAGCCGTTCGCCGTCGCGAGGGCCGGGTAGTACTCGACCAGCGCGGCGCGCAGCTCGTCGAGGGGCACGTCGGGATGGTGGCCACGGTCCCGCACGTATTCCATATAGCGGTCGCCCCGCCGGTTGAACTGCTGGAACAGCGAATCCTGTTGCCCGTCGAACTCGAGCGGGGCGACGTCGAACCGCTCACACAGCGAGGCGTTGAACGCGGGCGTCGCCTTGACCCACTGGCCGTCGAGCAACAGCTCGGTGTAGCCGTGGTACGCGAAGACGTTGGTCTGCATCGCCTCGAGCAGCCGCTCGGTGGCAAGATGGTTCTTGACGTCGGCGAATCCCAGTCTACTGGGGATGTCCGCGGCGCGTGCCACGGCCGCGAGCAGAATCGCCTTGGGGATACAGAAGCCGAAGCCCTTCTCGAGCACCGTGCTGGCGCGCAGGGCCTCGGGTCTCAGGTCCACGCGGTAGGGGTCGTAGCGGATGCCGTCACGCACCGCGTAGTAGAACGCCACGGCCCGGTCCACGTCACTCGCATGTTGGGTCGCGACGCTGCGGCTGAACTCGACGATCGTCGGGTGGTCGCTGTCCAGGAAGGCAGTCGGCTGGAGATACTGGCCGAGCTCGGCGGGCGGATCCTCCATGGCGGGCGGTCAGTCCGTCCCTTCCGAGGTCTCGCGGACCGCCTCCAGAATCTCCTCCTCCGTGAGCAGCCGCTCGGACTTCTTCGCGAGCTCCATCACCGCCTCGACCACCTCGGGACCGTGCGGCAGGCCGCGTGATCGCAGGAAGAAGAGCACGTTGGAGCCGCCGGACATGTGCCCGATCTCGATCTCCTGTTCCCGGCCCACCCAGCTCGCGGGGACCCCGGAGTAGACACGATCGGCCAGCCAGGACTTCCCGCGGCGCTGCGCCTTGATCACGGCGGCGGCGTGGACACCCGTGGCGGTGCGGAAGGCGTCCCGTCCCACGATGGGCGTGTTCATCGGGATCGGCACGCTCACGGCCTGCGATACCGTGTCCACGTACTCGGGCAGGGCGGAGAGGTCGTCGTCCCGCCAACCAAGCAGCTTGAGGTTGACCAACAGCTGCTCCATGGGCGTATTGCCCACGCGCTCGCCCACCCCCAGCGCGGTGCCGTGGACGCGCGTCGCCCCGGCCTCCGCGGCCGCGAGCGTATTGGCCACGTCGAGCCCGCGGTCCCGGTGGCCATGCCAGTCGATCCCTACCTCGTCGGCCATGCCGAGCTCGTCCAACAGCTGGCGTACCCAGGTAACCAGATTGCGCACCCCCTGCGGCACGGCCGCACCCACCGTGTCACACAGACAGAGACGGCGGGCGCCCGCCTCGACTCCCGCGGTCAACAGAATGCGAAGATCGTCGGGCGCGGCGCGAATCGTGTCCTCGGTTACGTACATCACCTCCAGGCCTTCGCGCACCGCGAACTCCACCGCCTCCCGCGTATGCCGCAACACGTGCTCCAGATCCCACTCCTCGGCATACTGCCGAATAGGGCTGCTACCGATGAACACGCACGCCTCGATCGGCACGCCTGTCTTCTGCACCACGTCGGCGATCGGCTGGATGTCCACGATCATGGTACGGGCCGCGCAGTTGGCCTTGATGCGCAGCTTGTGGTCGGCGATCTCGCGGCAGAGCCGCTCGACCGCATCCCGCTGTCTGGGTCCCGCGCCCGGCAATCCCACGTCGGCGGTCTCGATCCCGAGACTGTCCATGAGGTGGAGGATCTTGACCTTGACATCGGTCGGTGGGTCGGTCACCGAGGGGCTCTGGAGACCGTCCCGCAGGGTCTCGTCGTCGAGCATGACCGTGCGGGGCGGGGACTCCTCGGTGCCGCCGGCCGTCGCCCAGTCGTAGATGAGATTCTCTGCCGAGCCCCCATGGCCCGGCCTCCATGTCGCGTCCACCAAAGATGCCTTGTCGGCGGAAGACCTTCAACGGAGCCCCACTCGCGCCGCCTGGGCCGGGCTGCCAACTTGAGGTTCGGTCGGACGGCAACCAGGAGGGGGCATGACGTCCTACGACATCGGGGTGCTTGCGGGTGACGGCATCGGGCCCGAGGTGACCAGCGAGGCACTGAAGGCGCTCGAGGCGGTGGCCGCCATCGAGGGGTTCGAGTACAAGCTGGTGGAGTACCCCTACAGCGGGGAGTACTACCTCAAGACCAAGGAGCTCGTGCCCGACACGGTGATCGACGAGTGGCGCACCCTGGATGCCGTACTGCTGGGCGCCATCGGCCATCCCGACGTGGAGACTGGCCTCGTCGAGCGCTCGGTGATCCTCGGACTACGCTTCGGGCTCGATCTCTACATCAACCTGCGACCCATCAAGCTGTACGCTGAGCATCTCTGTCCCCTCAAGGACAAGGGCCCCGCCGACATCGACTTCGTGGTGGTGCGTGAGAACACCGAGGGGATGTACTCGCAGATCGGTGGGCACCTGAAGAAAGGGACGCCCGACGAGGTATCGATCGTCAACGGCGTGTACACCTGGAAGGGCTGCGAGCGGGCCTCCCGCTACGCCTTCGAGCTCGCCAGCAGGCGCGCCCGGGAGCGGGGAGCGGAGCACAAGGCGCGTGTGACGTTGGTGGACAAGGCCAATGCGGTCAGGCCGCAGGACATCTGGACCCGCGCCTTCGCCGAGGTGGCGCGCGACTTTCCCGATATCGAGACCGATCACGCGTATGTGGACGCGTGCTGCATGTGGATGATCAAGAACCCGGAGTGGTTCGATGTCGCGGTGACCACCAACCTGTTCGGCGACATCATCACCGATCTCGGCGCCATGCTGCAGGGCGGCATGGGAATCGCCGCGTCCGGCAACATCCACCCGGGGCAGACGTCCATGTTCGAGCCGATTCACGGCTCGGCACCCAAGTACGCGGGGAAGAACGTAGCGTGCCCGCTCGGCGCCGTTGGGGCCGTGAGCATGATGCTCGACTTTCTCGGCGAGACGGCCGGCGGCGCCCGCCTGGAGGATGCCGTGGCCGACCTGCTGCGGAGCGGGAAGGTGCCGTCGGCGGACGCGCGGAGCGGGGTCTCCACGTCGGCGATGGGTGATATGGTGGTGGAGCTGGTTCGGGCGAAAGGCTGAAGCGCGCCGGCGACCGGGTCCCGTGACCACACCTTCCACGCCGACGCTCCGCAGGGCCATCGGGTTGCCCCATGCCACCGCCCTGGTCGTCGGCACGATCATCGGAGCGTCGATCTTCGTCCAGCCATCGGAGATCACCGGCCAGGTCCCGTCCATTGCGGGGATACTCCTCGTCTGGCTGTTGTCGGGCCTCCTCACGCTCATCGGAGCATTGGTGTGTGCCGAGCTTGCCTCGACCTTCACCAAGACGGGCGGCGTCTACCTCTATCTGAATGAGGCGTTCAGCCCGGCGGTCGGGTTCCTGTGGGGCTGGGCGATGTTCTGGACGATGCACTCCGGGATCATCGCCGCGATCGCGGTCATCTTTGCCCGGTATGCGGCCTACTTCGTCCCGCTGGGGAGTGGCGGGATCAAGGTCGTCGCCATCGCCGCCATCCTCGTGCTCTCGGGGGTCAACTACCTCGGAGTGCGGCAAGGCAGCACGCTGCAGACGTTGTTCACGGCCGGCAAGCTCCTCGCGATCGGCTTGATCATCGTGCTCGGATTCACACTGGGGTCGCGCGTGCCGGAGCACTTCGTGCCGACGGAGACGCTCCCTGCCGGCGCCTCGATCAGCGGCTTCCTGACCGCCATGGTGGCCGGGCTGTTCGCCTTCGGTGGCTGGCACATGGTGACGTACAGCTCTGAGGAGACGGTGGACCCTCGGCGGACGATCCCCCGCGCTCTGCTGCTCGGGACGCTCATCGTGACGGCGTGCTACATGGCCATGAACGCGGTCTACATGTACGTGCTGCCGCTCGATACAGTGGCTTCCTCGACACGCGTCGCTGCCGATGCGGCCGACGCCGTCATCGGGTTCGGCGGCGGAGCTACCATGTCGACGATCGTCATGTTCTCGACGTTCGGCGCCCTGAGTGGCATCGTGCTCGCGGGACCACGCGTCTACTACGCGATGGCACGGGACGGACTACTGTTCCGTTGGGCCGGCGCGGTCCATCCCACCTACCGCACGCCCCATCGTGCCATCGTGCTCCAGGCCGTGTGGTCGTGCATTCTGGTCGGCACTGGGACGTTCCGGGCACTGTTCACGCGGGTCATCTACACGGAGTGGGTCTTCTTCGGGCTGATGGCCGTCGGGCTGGTCGTGCTGCGTCGTCGACGCGATGTAGTGCGGCACTATTCAGTCTGGGGCTATCCGGTGCTGCCGGCGATGTTCATCGTGGCATCGTTCGCCATCGTGGGCAATCAGATCGTGTCCAACACCGCCGAGAGCGTCCTGGGACTGTCGCTCGTCTTGACGGGGCTACCCATCTACTACCTGTGGGCACGGAAACACTACGTGCAGGAGCGTCAGCGTGACGATCATTGATTTCCACAATCACTACTATCCGCCCGAGTACCTCGAGGCGCTCCGCGCGGGACCCAGCGAGATCGCGGTGACGTTCGACGATCAGCAGAACCCCGTGCTACACTCGCCGGGAGACAAGAACATCATCGTACCCGGCCACCGTGACATTGCCGTTCGCGAGTCGGTATTGGACGAGGTCGGCGTCGACATGCAGGTGCTGACCTTCACCGCGCCCGGCACGTTGATCGAGCAACCGGAGCGGTCGGTCTCGCTTTCCCGTAAGGTCAACGACGCCCTGGCCGAGATCGTGCGGGAACGGTCGAACCGCTTCACCGCGCTCGCGACGCTGCCGCTGAACGATCCGGCAGCGTCGGCCGAGGAGTTCGACCGGGCGACCGGAGAGCTCGGGTTCAAGGGCGTCATGCTGTTCAGCAATGCGAACGGCGTTGCCCTGGCGGACCAGCGCTTCTGGCCGCTCTACGAGCGTGCCAGTGACGCCGAGGCCGTGCTGTACATCCACCCGACCTATCCCGTCGGGGTCGAGGCGATGGAGGAATACTGGCTCATGCCGCTGGTGGGGTTCGTGTTTGACACCACGCTGGCGGCCGCGGGACTGGTATTCAGTGGCGTGGTCGAGCGGTTTCCCGGCATCCGCTGGGTGCTGGCGCACCTCGGGGGCGCCATCCCGTATCTCGCTGAGCGGCTGGACCGCGGCTACTACGCGTTTGCCGACTGTCGGAAGGAGATCACGAAGCCACCGAGCGAGTACTTGCGGGGGTTCTACTACGATACGGTGAACTTCGACGTCCGGGCGCTCGAGTTCGCGATCGAGTTCGCCGGAGTCGACCACGTTCTGGCGGGGAGTGACTACCCCCACCAGATCGGCAGCCTCGAGCAGATGGTGCAGAGCATCGAGGCGCTGGAGATGTCGGAGGCCGACCGGGCCAAGGTGTTAGGGGGGAATACCGCCGCGCTGTTGGGTCTATGAGGCGGAGGCGGGCCGCCGCGTGTAGATCGTCTTGAACTGGAGCAGCATCAGCAGCTGGCAGTCCTCGCAGTCGTCGGCCATGTCTTCGGGTCGCAGGGGGTCGGCGCACACCTCGTAGCCCAGCTCTTCGTACAGCTCCATCGTTTCCTTGGCCCGTTCGCCGTCGGCGATGAAGCGACGCTCCCACCCCTCGGCGAGGCGCTCCGGGTCGCCCTCGAGCGCCGACTCGGTGAGCACGCGCCGCGCTTCCTGTTCCACGACGAGGGCGAGCCGCCGCGATGTCTCCCGCCGGTCCTCGTCTACGCTCACGCCTCTGCTGCCTGTTCCTGCAGCTTGCGCAGCCGGCGGTGTCCCAGGATCGCGGCTCCAAGTGCGGACGTGAACTGCACGAGGTCGCCCCGTGGCACGTTCACTTCGGCCCCCAATTCGTGCCGCACCACGTCGGCCATGCGCTCGAACCGCAGGATCCCGCCGATCAGGGTGAACTCGGGCTCCATGCGCACCCGTTTCATGAGCTGCACGGAGCGTCCCACCAGCGAGACGATGGCACCGTGCATGATGTCGGCCGGTGCAACGCCCTGGGAGAGGTGGTTGATCACCTCGGATTCGGCGAACACGGCGCACACGCCGGAGATGGACGTCGCCTCCTTGGAGGTCGCCACGAGCGGGCCGATCTCCTCGGTGGTGTAGCCCATGTACCGCGCGGTCTTTTCGAGGAACGCGCCGGTCCCCGCCGCACACTTGTCGTTGAGCCGGAACGATTTGACCTTGGCGCCCTCGCCCAGCCGGCTGGCCTTCATGGTCTGACCGCCTACGTCGAGGATGGTCCGTGTCTGCGGGAAGAAGAACGTCGTCCCCCGCGCGGCGGCCGTCAGATCGGTGACCTGCACATCGCTCATCGCGGTCTGGTGGCGCCCGAAGCCGGTGGCGACGGTGTAGGCGACGTCGTCGGCGGAGAGGCCCGCTTCGGCCACTGCCCGCTCCCGCACCCGCTCGGCCACCTCGGTGAGCTTGAAGCCGGTGGGCTCCATGGCGCGGCCCACGATCTCGTGCTCCTCGCTTAGGATCACGGCCTTGGTATAGGTCGATCCGACGTCGATTCCGGCGGTGTAGGTCATGAGGCGTCCTGCTTGGCCTTGGTGGGTGCCCGGCTGGCGAGGATGTGATCGAGCGCGAACAGCGCGGCGCCGAGCGCCCCCATGTAGTGTGACTCTTCGCCCACATTCACCTGCTGATCGAGGCGTTCGTTGAGCGTCTCGATCATGGCGGTGTTCTTGGCCACGCCTCCGGTGAACGTCACTTCACTCTCGATACCCACGCGCCGCAGCAGTCCCGCCGAGCGGGCAGCGATCGATTGGTGCACGCCCAGCAGGATGTCCTCGATCTTCTTGCCCTTACCGAGCCACGACAGCACCTCCGATTCGGCGAACACCGTGCACGTCGTGGAGATCTTCACGGGCCGCTCGCCACGCAGCGCGGTGGGCCCCAGCCAGTCGAGCGGGATGTCGAGCGCGCTCGACGCGGCGCCGAGGAAGCGTCCCGTCCCCGCGGCGCACTTGTCGTTCATGCAGAAGTCGACGATCTCCCCGGTGGGAGACACGCGGATCGCCTTGGTGTCCTGGCCGCCCATGTCCACGACGGTGCGGGTGCTGGGGAACATGTGCACCGCGCCGCGCCCGTGGCAGCTGATCTCGGTGACCTGCGTGTTGCCGAAGGTCACCTTGTAGCGGCCGTATCCCGTGCCGACGATGTACTCGACTTCCTCCTCCCGCAGGTCGCCGTCGCGCAACGCTTCCTCGAACGCGCTCTCGGCCGCGCGGATCACATTGGCACCGGTTTCCGTGAGCGCGCGACTGACGATCGTGCGCTCCTCGTCGATGATGACCGCTTTGGTCTGGGTGGACCCGACGTCCACACCCGCTGCGTAAGCCATTGGCGCCCTTCCTGGTGCGTTACGGGTTGCCGATCGCGGCCTGGTGCCGGCGCGTCGCGAGCCCCTCGAAGAACGCGTCCACCCGGTTCTTGAGCTGCGCTTCGGACACGACGCGTTTGTCCATCATGTCGGACATCATGTCGGATTCGATGAAAAGGCTCGGAATGTCTCGCAGTTCCATCAGTGCCCGCCGGCTGTCGGCGAGGCCGGTCGACACGGTGCGGCAGCTCTTGATGGGGTGGTACACCATGCCGTCGGCCTGATAGTCGTCCACCATCTCTGAGAGGATCCCCGTCTGGAAGAACATGCTGTCCATCGCGTCCCGCACGCTCACCAGCAATCCGTCGGCCAGGCTCTCGAGCGGGTGCTCCAGGTCGTACTGGAACCCGAGGTTGGAGCCGCCGGAGGCGAACCACAGGTACGTCGAGTTGACGAACGTGCCGCCCTTCTCGGTGAACAGCTCGGTGAACCGGCGGAAGATCGGATAACACGGGACGCCCACGAAGATCAGGCGATACTGCTCGTCGGTAAGCGTGCCGATGCCGCGGGCCGCCTTGTACTCCATTTCCTCTACGAGGTCATCGAAATAGCGTGCACCTGCTGCGGTGCCCTTGAGACAGTTGGCGACCCCGAGGTAAATCGTGCCGTCCGATAGGGCGTTGAACAGGGAGGGGCGGCTCCGGTTGAGCTCGAGCACGCGCTTCCAGCCGAGGTGCATGGTGTTCGCGTGTCCCATCGCCTCCCGCAGACGGTCGATGTCGAACCGCCGGCCGGTGAGCTCCTCGAGGGTCGTGATCAGCTCCTTGAGCTGGGCCAGCACGTAACGGCGGTCGTTGTCGAAGTCCTGGTCCCCGTGCCACGGCTTGGTGCCGTCGGCCCGCGAGCCTGGTACGTCGATCACGAAGGTCGGCGCCCCGTGCATCCGCTCCCAGATCTCTGCCCACTTGATGTAGGTGTTGCATGCGTTGGTGTAGACGGCGATGGCGGGTTTGGGGATGCGCCCCATCGGGAGCGCTCCACGCCGCAGTTGGGTGGCCACGTCGGCCTTCACGTAGCCGCAGATGTCCGGCGAGTACCCGTAATCCTCGGCCTCATTGAGGTACTCATGGGCCACGCGGCGCACGGCCGTCTGGAGCGAGTTGATCTCGGGGAACACGACCGGAAGATCAAACGCCTGTAGCAGCTCGCACAGACTCCCCATCACGAAGACGTACGCCGCCCGGCGGTCTTCCTCGGCGGCTTCGGTCAACTCCTGGAACCAGTTCCGGAACAGCGCGGCACCGTC
>JBDGYO010000167.1:0-5816 GCA_039584015.1 Gemmatimonadota bacterium
CCACGGCCCGGGCCAACGCCACGTACAGGACGGTGTGCTCGTTGCAGTCACCGCGGCGCGTCTCCAGGACTTCGAGGGCGCTCGGCACGCTCACCGTGATCCGCTTGTCGATCGTCTCGTACACCCACTCGACGAGTCGCTCCGCCGCGCGCCGCGGGTCGCGGGTGCGTCTCACGACCTGGCGTGCCTGGGCCTCGATGCGGGGGTCGTCGCTCTGGACCAGCGGCTCCGCAGCGAGGTACGGGTCCCCCTCGGGAGCGCTGGCGGGGATGTCGTAGTCGGCGTTGAGCAGCGAGTCGGCCTCGCGCCGCACGACCAGCGTATCGCCGCGCAGCTCCTGGCGGCCGCCGCTCAGCTCGAAGCCCTCGAGATCCACCCCGCCCAGGCGCACCTTGAGCTCGCTCATCGCCTCCCGCGACAGCCGCACGTTGGAGGCGATGGCAGTCTGGCGTATGAGGTCGCTCCCCACGTCGCTCGTCAGGCGGAGGTCCTCGCGACGACGGAAGTTCTCGAACGCGATCTCGAACGCCGTCCGTTCCATGGAGAACCCCACCGGGGTCGTCGCTTGCACGATCTGTCCCATCTCGTCGATCCAGGCCTCGAGCTCCATCCCCCGCGTTTCCTGCCGCACGCGCCACGCGCGGAGGGTGTCCCACCGCGCCACCACCCAGAGGTCGGTCTCCGGCTCGAACCGCGCTGAATCCGGAACGAAGAGCGTCGACTCTGCGGTCACCGTCACGTCGACATCCCGTTGCCCCAGCTGGAGGGGATCGAACAGGCGAAGGGCGTAGGTCTTTCCGACCTCCAGATCACCGCCGAAGACAAGGCTGAGGGGCATCAGGCCCGGGAGCACGATTGGCTCCTCCAGCGGGATCTCCAGGCGCTGATGGCTGTCGGCGCTCTCGATCTCGACCGTGAGGAGCGAGTCCCCCGAGACCTCGCCCCGCACGCCGAATCGCACGTCGGCGCCCCGGACACTCGCCTCAAATGTGCGGAGGCGGAGTGCGCGGGTGAGCTTGGCGTCCGTACGCGCCTCGATGCGCTGCACCGTCCCGAGCGCCGGGATCTCCATGATCATGAGATCCTGCACGCTCAGGGTGTCGGCCAGCGTGTCCACGAGGCTCGAGGCGAAGCCGACCTGCTGCCCTCCGAGGTCTAACCGGTAATACGCGGCGCCCGGCGGCACCCTGAGCGCCGCATCCGCCAGGATCTCCGCCCGCGGACGGAAATACTCGCGCCGCGCCATCCATCCCAGTGCGGCCAACCACACGGCGAGGATGGCGACGGCCAACGCCCGTCGGTTCACTTGAGGATACGGCTCCGGAGAGAGGCTTCCACGGTTGCCCGGTCCTCGTCGGATTCCACCACTATGAACACGTCCTTGGGATAGGTGGCCGACCGGAGCTCCGCGGCGAGAACATCGATCATGACGCCCGCGGCGTCCTCGAGGCCGAGATTGCCGGGGCCCGTGCCAAGCACGGGTGTGGAGATCCGCGCCAGCTCCCAATCCGCTGCCCGCTGCAGCACGCTGCGCACGGTGTGGCGCACGCCGGTCGAACTTACGTCTTCCGTATCGCTCCGGACGACGGCGTGGATCACAAACTCGGCCTCCAGCTCGCCGGCCGAGGTCACCACGGCTGCGCCCACGTCCAGTGGCTTCTGGACGCGGAGCTGCTTCCAGAAACTGGGGCCGCCCACCTTCTCCAGGTGGCGCACGGCCGAGCTGGCCGGCTCGAGGGTGGAGGTCGCGGGGCGAACGACCGCGTCCGCCGGCACGAACGCGAGGTCGTCCACCACGACGTGAATCACTGCCCGGAGAGTTCGCGTGAGCGGCGGTACATCTGGGCCGCTTCGTCGGGGCGGTTCAGGCGGTCCAACACGATCCCCAGACCGTACAGGGCCTTGGGGTTGGTGGGCCGCAGCTCCACCGCCCGCTGGAACGAGTGGAGCGCCCCGTCCAGGTCGTCCACGTGGTTCAGCGCCTCGCCCAGATAGTAGAACGCGACCGTGCGGGTCGAGTCGAGCTCCACGGCGCGACGGAGGTAGGGAATCGCCTCGCGCCACAGGCCCTTGCGTGAGACCACAACGCCGAGGTTGAAGTGGGCTTCGGAGTTGCTGGGCTCGAGGCGGAGGACCTTGCGGAGATCCTCTTCCGCCTCGGCGAACCGGCCCACGGCGCCCAGCACGGCACCCCGGTTCACCAGCACGTGGGGGTTGTCAGGCTCGTACGTGAGGCAGCCGTCCAGCTCATCGAGGGCCGACTCGTGGTCGCCCTGCTGGTCCAACAGGAGTGCGAGGTTGTTGCGGGCCCGGACGTCCTGCGGGTGCTGTTGGAGCAGCTCACGGTAGAGCGCTCCCGCCTGTTCCACGTGTCCCTCGTCCGAGGCCTTGCGTGCAGCAGCATAGAGGCCGTCCTCGGGTGACGGGTTCGACGGCGCGGCTGGAGTATCCTCGGCTTCGTGCGTCATCGGTGCCGCCATCTCCTCGGCCAGCTCGAACGGGAGCGAAGCCGATGCTTCGGCCTCCGGGTCCTGATTCTGGTCCGGGTCGTTGGGGGGGATGTAGGTCATCTCTCCTTGGAAGCGCGGCGTCCGCGCGCCCAGCTCCGCTGCCATGCGTCGCCGCATCCGGCGACGGCGTTGAGCCCGGTTCATGCCTCTTCCCCCGCGTGGGCCGTCGTCTCCGCGGCCACCCATTCAAGATAGGCCCCCAGGCCGGATTCGACAGGCAGCGCCAGCAACTCCGGCACGTCATAGGGATGGGAGGAGCGCACGGCCGTCTCGAGGGCCTCCCACCGGTCCCGGCGCGTCTTGAGGATGACCTGCGTCTCGCCTGCCTCTTCGATCGCACCCTGCCAGCGGTAGATCGAGGTGACCTCTCCCAGTACCGTGCCACACGCGACGACCCGCTGCTCGACCAGGCGCCGCACGAATGCCCTCGCCTCGCCGGCGTTGGGCAGCGTCGTGAGCACCACGATGGCAGAGGCCTCGGTCATTGCTTCGGCCAATGAGTAGGGGAGGGCAAACTACGGTGCCCTGGGGGGGGCCGCAAGCGACTTGCGTCACACTCTGTGGATTGACCGGCCGCCCGGGGCTCGGGTACGTTCCAAGGCTATGCCGAACGAAAACCTCGTCGTCCGCGGCGCGCGGGTTCACAACCTCAAGAACATCGACGTCGAGATCCCCCGTAACCAGCTCACCGTCATCACGGGGCTCTCCGGGTCGGGCAAGTCGTCGCTCGCCTTCGACACCATCTATGCCGAGGGGCAGCGACGCTACGTCGAGTCGCTCTCGGCCTACGCCCGTCAGTTCCTCGGGCTCATGGAGAAGCCCGACGTCGATGCCATCGAGGGTCTCTCCCCGGCCATCTCCATCGAGCAGAAGGCGCCGGGCCACAACCCCCGCTCCACGGTGGGCACGGTCACCGAGATCTACGACTACCTCCGGCTGCTGTGGGCCAGGGTCGGCACGCCGCACTGCCCCAACGATGGCTCCCCGATCAGCCGGCAGAGCGCCTCCCAGATCGCCGATGCGGTCCTCACCTGGCGTGCGGGCACCAAGATCGAGGTGATCGCGACCCTGGTGCGGGGTCGCAAGGGAGAGTTCAAGGACTTGTTCGAGAGCGCTCGCCGCCAGGGATTCGTCCGCGTGCGCGTGGACGGCGAGGTGTACGACCTCAGCGCCCCGCCCAAGCTGAATCGCCGGGTCAACCACGACATCGGCTTGGTAGTGGACCGCCTGGCGGTGCGCCAGGCCGACCGCGGGCGCCTGCACGACTCCATCGAGACGGCGCTGCGTGCCGCCGAGGGGACCGTGGAGGTCGTGCGCCACGGGAAGAAGCCCGCGAGCACGCTCTTCTCAGAGCGCTTCGCCTGTCCGGAGTGTGGCTACTCCCTGGCCGAGCTCGAGCCGCGGCAGTTCTCGTTCAACTCGCCCTACGGGGCGTGCCCCGACTGCGGCGGGCTCGGAGTGCGACGCATGGTGAGCGCGGGGCTGGTGCTGGGGGACCATCGAATCTCCATCCTCGAGGGTGTGGTTCTCCCTTGGGGCGAGCCGCGCGGCTACTTGAAGAGCGTGGTGCTCCCCACGTTGGCCAAGGAGCTGAAGTTCGAGCTGGGGGCCCCCTGGGGGGATCTCCCGGAGCGGGTGCAGCACGCCCTGCTCCACGGCGTGCCGGGCCGCACGTTCAGTTTTCGCGGCACCCGTGGCGCCGGACGGACTCACGAGGTCGAGTGGGAGGGGATTCTGGCCAACGTGGAGCGGCGCTACCACCACACGAGCTCCGACTCCGTGCGGGTGCAGCTCGGGGACTTCATGGTGGACGTGGCGTGCGAGACCTGCGGTGGGCACCGGCTCAAGCCGGAGAGTCTGAGTGTTCTGGTGGGGGGGAAGGGGATCGGGGAAGTGGTGGACCTCGCGGTGGATGATGCCCTGACGTTCTTCGAGAGGCTCATCGGCGGCGGGGCGGGTTCGATCGATGCGGACATCGCCGGACCCATCCTCAAGGAAGTGACCGAGCGACTCCACTTCCTGTGCGATGTGGGGCTCGCCTATCTGACGCTGGGCCGCTCGGCCTCGTCTCTCTCCGGGGGAGAAGCACAGCGAATCCGCCTGGCCACGCAGATCGGCAGTCGCCTGGTGGGCGTGCTCTACGTGTTGGATGAGCCCTCGGTGGGGCTGCACCCTCGTGACAACGCGCGGCTGCTCGGCACGCTCCGCGGTCTGCGGGATCTGGGGAACACGGTGCTGGTAGTGGAGCACGATTCGGACACGATCCACGCTGCCGACCACGTGATCGATCTCGGCCCACGGGCGGGGCGTGACGGGGGAGTGGTGGTGGCCGAGGGTGGCCTCGACGACGTACTGCAGCACGAGACTTCGCTCACCGGCCGCTATCTCCGAGGCGAGCTGCGCATCCCGGTGCCCTCCTCACGCCGCGGGCAGTCGTCCGGGAAAGCACTCCGGGTCGTGGGGGCCCGGCAGCATAACCTCAAGAGCCTGGACGTGGCGTTTCCGCTGGGGCTGTTCGTGGCGGTCACCGGTGTGTCGGGTTCCGGCAAGTCCACCCTGGTGACGGACATCCTGTACCACGCCCTGGCGCGGCAGTTCTACCGGGCCAAGCTAGTGCCTGGCGAGCACGACGCGCTGGAGGGAGTGGAGCACATCGACAAGGTGCTCGACATCGACCAGAGCCCGATCGGGCGCACGCCGCGCTCCAACCCCGCGACCTACACCGGACTGTTCACCCCCATCCGGGAGCTCTACGCGCAGCTTCCCGAGTCCAAGCTCAGAGGCTACGGGCCGGGCCGGTTTTCGTTCAACGTGAAGGGCGGCCGCTGCGAGTCGTGCCAGGGGGACGGCCTCGTCAAGATCGAGATGCACTTCCTGCCCGACGTGTACGTGCCGTGCGACGTGTGCAAGGGGCGCCGCTACAACCGGGAGACGCTGGAGGTGCGCTACCGCGGCAAGTCGATCGCGGACGTGCTGGACATGACGGTCGCCGACGCCCTGGAGTTCTTCGAGCAGCAGCCGCGCATTCGCAACCGCCTCGAGCTGCTCAACGACGTCGGACTCGGCTACATCCATCTCGGGCAGAGCGCCACCACCCTCTCGGGTGGCGAGGCCCAGCGGGTGAAGCTCGCCACGGAGCTCTGCAAGCGGGATACGGGCCGGACGCTGTACATCCTGGATGAGCCCACGACCGGGCTGCACTTCGAGGACGTGCGCCTCCTGCTCGAGGTGCTGCACCGCCTGGTGGACAAGGGCAACACGGTCATCGTGATCGAGCACAACCTGGAGGTCGTGAAGACCGCCGAC
>JBDGYO010000168.1:0-5793 GCA_039584015.1 Gemmatimonadota bacterium
CTGGACCGTCTCGAGCGCCGCAACGAGCTGCTCACCCAGGAGCTCGACCAGGCTCAGACGCTCGTCGCCATCCTGGGCGACACCATCTCCTCGATCGCCGAGCGGGACGAGCTGGTACGCCTGCTGGCCGGACTGGATCCCACTGACCCCGCCGTGCAGCTGGCCGGTATCGGTGGTCCCACTGGTCCCTGGACCGAGCGGGAGCAGATCCTCTCCGAGGGCTCAGAGGGCCGGTTGGCACTCGACATGCGCTCGGAGCTGGACAACCTGATCCGCCGCGCCAATCTGCTGGCCAACTCCTACGGCGATGCCGTGGACAGCCTGCAGTCACACCGCGATCAAACGCAGCGCACACCTTCGATTTGGCCCACCAAGGGGTGGCTCACGAGCAACTTCGCCACCTCCCGGATGCACCCGATCTTCCACGAGGCCCGGCCGCATGAGGGCATTGACGTGTCGGCAGCGGAGGGCACGCCCATCTTCGCGCCCGCCGCGGGCCGCGTGGTCAACGTCCGCACCATGACCGGCTACGGCCGCACCGTCACGATCGACCACGGCTACGGGGTCCAGACGTTCTATGCCCACGCGTCGAAGGTCCTGATCCGCGTGGGGCAGGCGGTCAACCGGAACGACAAGATTGCCGAGGTGGGAAGCACGGGGATCGCCACGGGACCGCACCTCCACTACGAGGTGATCGTGAATGGCCGCGCCGTGGACCCGCGGAACTTCATCCTGCCGGCCAAGGTCGTCGATTAACACGAGACATCCGTTGGTGGTGATATCCCGGCGCCGGGCACTGCTCGCCGCCGGGTTTTTACTGGCCGTCGCCGCCTGTAGCCGTGACGAGTCCGCGGTGATCGTGCGCGCGCAGCTGCATGAGGAGCCCGTCACCGGGCTCACGGTGCGCGCATACCCCTTCGACCCGGAACGGATCCTGGATTCCCTGGCCGCGCTCGCCTCGGCACCGCGGCCGCAGTTCCCCGAGCTCGAGCGGGAGCTGGCCGAGTACGAGCCGGCGAGCGACTCCCGCCTCCAGGAAGCGAGCCGCCCGTGGCTCGCGCTGCGGGACACGGTCGCCGCCCTGTCCGACTCGCTCAACCGCATGGACCGGCGCTCGCCCGCTTACGCCCGCATGTACGAGCGATTCCGCCAGCTGTACGCGCGCCTGGCCCAGCGGGCGGCGGAGCGTGATGCCGCCCTGCGAGAGGTAAACGGGGATCATGTGGATCTGGCCCGCCGGGCCCAGGCAGCGGCCGAATCGCTGCGTGTGTGGGAGCACGAGGCCTTTGCCGCGTACGCAGATGCAGCGCAGGCGGCACTGCAGCACTCGGGACACACCGTGTACGACCCGTCCACGGACCAGGCGGGAGCGTTGGAGCTCGAGCTGCCGCGGGGCAACTGGTGGCTGATCGCGCGCTGGGCCGACCCGCACAATCCCTTCCAGGAGTACTACTGGAACGTGCCGTTGCGGAGCTCGGGCTGGCTCCCCATGTGGGTCCCGCTCATGGACGGGAACTCCGAGCAGCGCTGGCGCCATTAGCCTAAAGACGCTAGCCTTCGCCGCTAGCAACGATCTCCATCAAGCGAGGACCGGTGCGGAACAGTACGGTCGTTGGACTCACCCTGACCGTGGCCGCCGTGGCGCTGGCGGCCGGCTGGACCCTGCGCGGCGCGAAGGGGACGGACGACACGGCACCGGCGGCGACGAGCGAGGAGCCGGTCCTCAACCAGGAAACGGCGATGCTCGACCGCCGCACAAAGGGCGACCCCGACGCCCCCGTGACGGTGTTCGAGGTGAGCGATTTCCAGTGCCCCTACTGCCGCAAGTTCTGGGATGAGACCCTTCCCCCATTGGAGCAGGAGTACATCGCCACGGGGAAGGTCAAGCTGATCTTCCTGAACCTCCCCCTCACATCGATCCATCCCAACGCGGCCGCCGCGCACGAGTTCGCCATGTGCGCCACCAAGCAGGACCAGTTCTGGCCGGTGCACGACCTGCTGTTCCGGTACCAGGAGGAGTGGGCACACCTCGGCGAACCGGCGCGGTACTTCCTCGAATTGGCCGACTCGGTAGATCTGGACAGGGACCTGCTGATGCGCTGCTTCAATACCGGCGAGGTGCGCTGGCTGATCGAGCAGGAGGCCGAGATGAACATACGGTCCGGGCTGCGCAGCACGCCCACGTTCGTGGTGGAGGAGATGCTCGTGCCGGGCTTTGCACCCATCGAGGAGTGGCGCCCACTGCTGGACTCGGCGTTCGCGCGCAAGACGCGCGCGGAGCCCTAGCTCGAGAAGAGGGCGAGCCCCACGTCGTACAGTGCGTGGGTCCAGGCCGCGACGCCGAAGCCGCGCGCCACGTACAACCCACTGAGCAATAATCCTGCGATCGCGCGGAAGGTGAACGTAGGCGCCGCGAGCGGATCCCCGTACGGCCCGATGTAGTGAAACCCGCTGAAGATGAGGGCGCTCAGCACCACCGCCGCCGTCACCGACGCCCAGGTACGCCACTTCAAGCGCTTGAACACCCAGAGCAGCCCGGAGACGAGCAGGACGCGGAACAGCAGCTCCTCGTAGATCCCGGCCCCCAGTGAGACGACGAGCTGCGTGCCCAGCGGCAGCGCCCCCAGCGGCTCCTGCATGGCCACGGCGAGCGGCGCGCCGCGCAGCAGCGTTGCCGTGAGCACCGCGGTGACCTGCCCAAACACGGCCGCATACACGATGCTCTCACCCAACATCCCCAGGAACACCTGCGAGTCGAGCTTGCCGCCCCGCGCACGCTGATCGCGCCACACCAGCCACGCTCCCACCCCGAGTAGGAGCACGCCGAACACTGCCAGGCCCGCGCGCCCGCCCAGACCCACGAACAGGCTCTTGAGCAGCACGTCGGCCCCATTGCGCACGCCGGCGAACGCGGACTGCGTCAGCAGCGCCGAGAGCCCCTCGTAGAGCGCGAGGAGCGGGAACGCGAACAGCAAGCTGTAGCGCAGCTCCCGAGGCGCTTGGAAATACTCCCGTGGCGTCATGGTGTGGAAGCTACCACATTGGCCCCATGCAGCAGCGCGCATACCGCTGGGCGGCGAAGGCCGTGCATCGCGTCCCCCTGGGCAGAGGAAAGCTGGCGCGCAGCTTGGCCGGCCGTCGCGCGGCGGTGGGGCGCTGGATCGACTGGGCGGCCCACCACCGCACCACGGCACCCCTCATCTGGATCCATGCGGCGTCGGTGGGCGAGGCGCTCACGGCCCAACCCGTGGTGGCGCGGCTGCGCTCGATCCTGCGCGACGTGCAGGTGATCCACAGCTACACCTCCCCCTCGGTCGAGCAGTGGCCGGCACCGTTCGAGGCCGGGACCGCCGACTACGCCCCGCTGGACGAGCCGGCACCCGTCGCGCGGGTGCTGGAGGCGCTCCGCCCCGCGCTGCTCGTGTTCAGTCGCGGCGACCTGTGGCCCGAGCTGGTGCGGGCGGCGCAGGCGCAGGACGTGCCCGTGGCGGTCCTGGGCGCCAGCGTGCGCCCCCGCAGCCGGCGGCGGCGCCCCTTCCTCCGACCACTCTACGCCGCCATGCACGAGCCGGTTTCGTGGCTCGGAGCGGTATCGGAGGCCGATGCCGCGCGCTGGGCCGAGCTGGGTGTGGCACCGGACGCGATCGAGGTAACCGGTGATCCGCGTCACGACCACGTGCTGGAGCGCGTGACGCACGTGCGGCAGTTGGGGAGCCTGCTCCCGTGGACGGAAAGCGCACCTACCCTCGTAGCCGGGAGCGCGGAGCCGGCCGACGTGCCCGTGCTGCTCGAGGCGACCCGGGCCGTGCTCGTGGAGCACCCCTCTGCCAAGCTCCTACTGGTGCCGCATGCCCCCCACGGGAGCCTCATGAAGCGCCTGCACGCGCGCTGCCGTCGCAGCGGGCTCGACATGGTTGCTTGGCCCGAGACTGACCCCGAACGGCAGGCCTCCGTCGTCGTGGTGACCGCGCGCGGCCTGCTGTACGACCTCTACGCCCTCGGTGACGCAGCATACGTGGGCGGCGGGTTTCGGACCGGACGGCTGCACGCTGCAATCGAGCCGGCCGCCTACGGGCTCCCGGTGGTCGTGGGGCCCGCGTGGCGGGGCGCCGCCGACGCAGCCTCGCTCGTGGCCTCTGGCGGGGCGGTACCCCTGCCCTCGCGCGATGCGGCCGGAGCGCTCGCGGGCAGGTGGCTGCGTTGGCTCACGGACGAGGGGGAGCGACGGCGTGTTGGGCTGGCCGCGCGCGGCGCCCTGCACGAAGGGGCTGCGGTGAAGACGGTCTGTGCGCTGCTGAGGCTGTTGGGACCGGTTGGCGGCGAATCGGCGACCGATCAGCGCGAATTGGGACGGGTGCCGTGCGGTGCCGGACACCCCCATCCAGCGTCGCTGCCGTCTACGGCTCGACGATGACCCCCTCGAAGGTCACCGACCGGGGGACGATGAGCCCCAGGGTGAGAATCGAGATGAGCACGTCCTTGAACTTGCTGCGCACCTTGATCTCCAGATCGGCGACCCGCTGCGCGCCGCGCGCCTGGGACGCGATCACACCTTCCAGGGAGGCGTGTGAGAGCGGCACCATGCCCCAGAAAGCGAACACCGAGGTCTTGGTCACGGAGAACGGCTCGCCGTCAGCGGGGGCCGAGCCCGGCGAGGCCATGGTGGTCTCCACGCCGGTGACCGTCGCATCGAAGGTCTGGGCGCACCCCCCCGTCACGAGCACCGCCCCGACGAGCGCGGGCGAGAGCAGTCTGAGAATACCCCGGTTCACGGGCTAGTAGTTTACACAGGGGAACCCAAACAGGAAGGCCTACCCGCCGAACACTCCACCCGGTATTCCCAGGCTTGGCACGTGGAACTTCCAGAGAATCCCGCCGCCCAACAGGAAGGGTGACGCGCGCTCCGCCGCGCCGGCATACGGTTTGATGGTCATCCAGTCGAGCGCACCCCACACCCCGAGCCCACTGGGCAGCCCGAGGGTGATCCCCCCCGAGAGCCCAAACCCCACCTGGGTGCCAAAGTCGTCCTGGGTGAGGCCGCCGCCCAGCAGCGGCGAGTCCACACCCACGGTCGTGCTGCGCACGTGCGCGCGCACGCCGAGCCACGGCTCGACGCTCACCGATGGCGCCGGCGCGTTGAGCGCAACACCAATGCCGATCGGGAAGTCGAGATACTTGGTCTCGATGTCGCTGAAATTCACGTAGCCCGCCCCGCCCTGCAGATTGAGCGCGACGAAGCTCGCGGGCGAGCGGAACAGGGTAAGCGCCACGTTCCCACCGAACGACACGGTGCCATCGAAGGTGATTGAATCGGGGGCGTTGGGCTCCACGTAGGCCGCTCCCCACATGACATGCACCAGCGGCGTCCCCACGTACACGTGCCCGCCGCCCGCCCACGGCGTCTCGCCCGGGACCAGCTCGGCATCCTCGTTCAGCCCCACCCCGATGTCACCGTACACCGCCACCCCGGTGCCGAAGTTGGGAGAGAAGAATACCGGCAGGTTGTAGATCTGCGCGGACGCCACCGCCGCGCCGGGCCCGGCCGCCAACGCTACCAGGGCGATGCCACACAGGGTTCGCTTCATGAGACGCTCCTGACTCGTTCACGCGCTCCGATCATAAGGTGTCACTCCGGAGGGCCGGAACGCAAAGCGGGGCGCCCGCAGGCGCCCCGCCAGATCTTCCAGTCTAACAGTGCGACTAGCCGCCGATGATCCCGCCGGGGATCCCGAGGCTGGGCACTGAGAACTTCCATGACAGGCCCACGCCCAACCGCATTGGCGAAACGCTCTC
>JBDGYO010000169.1:0-6210 GCA_039584015.1 Gemmatimonadota bacterium
TCTACTACAGCGGCAACGTGGCGTACGTCGACCACGGCGAGGGCCTGGTGACCGCCTACCTCCACATGAGCGAGGTGGTGATCTCGCAGGGCGACACCGTGGAGGCCGGCCAGATCATCGGGAAGATCGGGGCCACCGGGCGGGTGACGGGACCGCATCTGCACTGGGTCACGCGCCTCGGCCGGGTCACGATTGATCCCATGAGCGCGTTGGAGCTGGACCTCTCGAGTTTCGGGACGCCGCTGTCACCGGACACGACCGCCGCGCCATAGCACCGCAAGAATCGGGTTGAGACCAGCCGCCGGAACCTCCAAGTTGGCTCCGTGATTCACACACGAGACGGAGCGGCGATGTCAGAGCGCGACAGCGAGAGGATCGCGAAGGCGATCCAGTACCTCGATCGGCACTACCGCGGCCAGCCTTCCCTGGACGAGGTGGCCACGGCCGTGGAGCTCAGCCCCTATCACTTCCAGCGGCTGTTCAAGCGCTGGGCGGGGGTGACGCCCAAGCGGTTCCTCCAGTTCCTCACGATCGAGCACGCCAAGGCGGCGCTGTCTGAGCAGGGCGAGGGCCTCACCATCCGCTACGGCTTCCACCCCACGCCGTTCGGCGAGTGCCTGCTCGCCGCCACCGACCGCGGGGTGTGCCGGCTCGCCTTCGCGACGCGGCGCGAGCGGCGCGAGGTGCTCGCCGAGTTGCGGCGGCGCTGGCAAGGCGCGGAGCTGGTGCACGATCAGCGACGGACGAGCTCGGTGGCCTCGCGGATCTTCCAACGTCGTAGCACACGCGAGCGGCCGCTCACTCTCAGCCTCCAGGGGACCAACTTCCAGCTCAAGGTGTGGGAAGCGCTGCTCCGGATTCCGCCCGGCGCACTCGTCTCCTACGGGGACATCGCCCGGAGCATTGGGCATCCCGATGCCCACCGTGCCGTTGGGACGGCAGTGGGGCAGAACCCCATCGCCTACCTGATTCCGTGTCACCGGGTGATTCGCAGCTCCGGAGCGTTCGGCGAGTACCGCTGGGGCAGCGCGAGGAAGAAGGCGATGGTGGCGTGGGAGGCCGCGCGACGTGCGCGTACGGAGGCTCCAGCGTTACGGGCGGGTTAGGCCTCGACGGGATTCCGCAGCACCCCGAGTCCCGGAATCTCCACCTCCACCACGTCGCCCGCCGTCAGCGGACCCACGCCGGCGGGCGTGCCCGTGGCGATCAGGTCGCCCGGCTCCAGCGTCATGATGCCGGAGATGTAGGCCACCAGTATCGGGATGTCGAACGCCATGTCTGCGGCGCGTCCCCGCTGGCACTCGGCGTCGTTCACGCGACAGATCACCTCTAGCTCCGACAGCGGCGGCAGCTCATCGAGGGGAACGACGCGCGGCCCCACGGGACAGAACGTGTCGAACCCCTTGGCCCGGGTCCACTGCCCGTCGGTCTTCTGCAGATCCCGAGCGGTCACGTCGTTCACGCAGGTGACTCCGGCCAGCGCGCCGACCACCTCCTCGGCCTGCGCGTGCCGCAGCGGATGGCCGACGACGACCCCGATCTCGCTCTCGTGCTCGACCCGCACCGACTCGGGAGGGAGCACGATGGCGTCTCCGTCGCCGATCACGGCCGAGGGTGGCTTCATGAAGAGCAGCGGGCGCTCCGGCACCACGTTGCCGAGCTCCTGCGCATGCTTCAGGTAGTTGCGGCCCACACACACGATCTTGCCTGGACGCTGCATCACATCTACCTCCCGTTTCCGCTTCCCGCTCCCAGGATCACCGCACCGTGGCCGTACCCACGATCTCGGTCAACACCGGCTCCAGCACCGTCCATACGGTCCCAGCGATCAGCTGCTGACCCTCGACCGTCGGGTGAATGCCGTCCGCCTGATTGAGCTCCGGCACCCCGCCCACCCCATCCAGCAGGAACGGGATGAGCACCGCGTCGTACTCCTCGGCCAGCTCGACGAACACCCGGCGGAACGCACGGGTGTATGACCGTCCCATGTTGGGCGGCGCCTCCATCCCCGCGATGACGAGACGTGCCCCGGGATGGGCGGCCCGGGTTCGCTCGATGATCTCGCGCAAGTTGGAGCGCATCTGGTCCGTACCGAGCCCGCGCAGGCCGTCGTTGGCTCCGAGTTCCAGCACCAGAACGGCAACCGACTCCCGCAGCAGCCAGTCGATGCGGCGCAGTCCGCCCGCCGACGTTTCGCCGCTGACACCGGCGTTCACCACCCGGAACGGCAACCCGGTCTCGTCGACGCGTTCCTGAATGAGCGCGGGGTAGGCCTCCTCGGCTTCGAGTCCGAGCCCGGCGGTGAGGCTCGTGCCCAGGAAGAGCACGATGGGCCGCTTGGCCGGCGTGCCCGTGGACGCCCGCGAGCGGGCGGCAGCGTCGCGCTCCTCGGAGGAGGAACCGCATGCCGCCAGCGACACACCGAGAATGAGGAACAGTATCTTTCGAGCCATGATGATCATTGCCGAACACCTGGAACAAACATACACGAGCGGAGGCCATCCTCTCACGGTCCTCAAGGATGTGAGCCTCAGCGTCGATCCGCAGGGATTCATCGCCATCGTGGGCCCGTCGGGAAGCGGCAAGACCACGTTGCTCGGCCTGCTGGCCGGGCTCGACCGCCCCACGGCCGGCCGGGTTGAGCTCGACGGCCAGGACCTCGGCCCCTTGAGCGAGGACGAGCGCGCCCGGCTGCGCTCCGAGAAGGTGGGATTCGTCTTCCAGACGTTCCAGCTCCTCCCGACACTCACGGCGCTCGAGAACGTGCTCGTCCCGGTGGAGCTCCGGCCCGGGGGCGTGGGTGACGACGGGGCCGAGGCCGAGGAGCGCGCGCGGGACCTGCTGGCCCGTGTGGGTCTCGGCGAACGCACCCACCACTATCCCGTGCAGCTCTCGGGCGGCGAGCAGCAGCGCGTGGCCCTGGCCCGCGCCTTCGCCAATCAGCCGAAGATCCTCTTCGCCGACGAGCCGACCGGGAACCTGGACACGGAGACCGGGAAGGCGGTGGCCGATCTCCTGGTAGCCCTCAACACCGAGGCGCAAACCACACTCGTGCTGGTGACCCACGATCAGGAGCTCGCCGGACGCGCGCACCGCATCGTGCGGCTCTCGGCCGGCACCATCGTCTCGTGAGGCTGCCTTTCGTCCTGCGGATGGCCCTGCGGGAGAGCCGGGCCGCTTGGCGCCGTATCGCACTGTACACGGGCGCGATCACGCTGGGGGTCGCCGCGCTCGTAGCGATCAACTCCTTCCGGGCGGATGTGCTCGCGGGCGTGCACGCGGAGGCACGCGTCCTGTTGGGCGCGGACCTGGAGATGTTCAGCCGGCAGCCGTTCCCCCCGGAGGTCCAGCAGGCACTCGACTCGGCGGAGCAGGCGGGGACGCCCATCTCGTACGCCACCCGCTTCGCCTCGATGGCGCTGGCGCCTCGCACAGGACTCACCCGGCTCGTCAACGTGCGGGCCATGATGGGCGGCTATCCCTACTACGGGAAGATCGAGACCGAGCCCGCGGCCGCGTGGTCACAGTTGGGAACGGGGCGCCGGGCCCTGGTCGACCCAGGGGTGCTGGTGTACCTCGACGCGCGGGTGGGAGACACGCTGCGCATCGGACAGGCGGCGTTCGTGATCAGCGGCGTGGTCACCAAGGTGCCTGGCGACATCGGCCTGCGCACGGCGATCGGGCCCAGCGTCTACATCCCACGCGCGTACGTGGAGGAAACCGGACTCATCCAGTTCGGCAGCCTCGTGCGGTACCTGGCATACCTCCAGATCCCGGACATCGAGCAGCTCGAAGCGTTCCTCGACACCTGGGGCGAGCGGATGCGGGATCTGCGCGTCGGCTACGACACCGTGGAGGAACGCGAGGAAGAATGGGCCGAGTCGCTCGACGCACTGGCGCGCTTCCTCGGCCTGGTGGGATTGATCGCCCTGCTGCTGGGCGGCATCGGCGTGGCGAGCGCGGTGCACGTGTTCGTGAAGCGCCGGCTCGACACGGTGGCCGTGTTGCGTTGCCTCGGCGCCTCGCAGCGCACAGTGTTCGCGGTCTATCTGTTGCAGGCCGCGCTCATGGGTGCGCTCGGGTCCGTCGTGGGAGTCGCGCTGGGTCTGGTGGTTCAGTGGAGCCTCCCCGGCGTGCTGGAGGACTTCCTCCCCCTCGATATCTCGCCTGTGCTGCACGCGGGTCCCGTGCTCACCGGGCTCGGCATCGGGATCTGGGTGGCGATCTTGTTCGGGCTGCTACCACTGCTCACCGTGCGCGACGTGGCGCCGCTCCGCGCACTGCGCCGCGCGTACGACACCCCCCCCACCAAGCGGGACCCGGCACGTTTGCTCACCTATGCGGCCCTCGCACTCACCGCGGTCGGGCTGAGCGTCTCGCAGGCACCCGTGCTCGCGGCCGGGCTCGCCTTCGCCGCCGCGATCGCCATAACGACCGGAGCGTTGTGGCTGGTGGCCAAGGGCCTCACGCGGGCCACGCGACGCTTCTTCCCGCGCCGCGCGCCGTACGTGGTGCGGCAGGGAGTGGCAAACCTCTTCCGACCGCACAACCAGACCGTGTCGGTCATTCTCACCGTGGGGTTCGGCCTCTATCTCCTCGGAAGCCTGCACGTCGTGCAGCGCAATCTGTTGGATCAGTTCGCCTTCGATGTGCGCCCCGACCGCCCCAACCTGGTGATCTTCGACATCCAGCGGGACCAGCGGGAGGGCATCGAGACGATGCTGCGTGAGCGGGGACTCGGCACACAGGAGTTCACCCCCATCGTGCCTGCGCGCATCGCGGCGCTGAACGACCGCCCGGTGAGCGAGCTGCTCGACGACACGACCGGACCGGGGCCCAGCCGCTGGGCGCTCAGGCGGGAGTACCGCAACACGTACCGCGACACCCTCGTCTCGTCCGAGGAGCTGACCGCGGGCACGTGGTGGGACGAGCCCCGCCCCGACGCGGCACCGGGGGTTGAGCCGCCGCTGCCGCGGATCTCCGTGGAGCTGGATGTGGCCGACGAGCTGCAGGTGGGGGTGGGCGACCGGATCACGTGGGACGTGCAGGGCGTGCGACTGGAGACGGAAATCGCCAGCCTGCGGCGCGTGGACTGGGCACGGTTCGAGCCCAACTTCTTCGCAGTGTTCGAGCCCGGGGTGCTGGAGAGCGCACCGCAGATCTTCGTCACGCTCGGCCGCGTCGAGGGCGATGCCCGCCGCGCCGAAGTGCAGCGCGATCTGGTGCAGCGCTACCCGAACATCTCGGCACTCGATCTCTCGCTGGTGCAGCAGACGATCGACACCATTCTCGGCAGTGTGGCCGTCGCCGTGCGGTTCATGGCGCTGTTCTCGATCGCGAGCGGGATGATCGTGCTGATCGGCGCCATCGGCACCTCACGTTACCAGCGGCTGCGCGAGAGCGTGCTGCTCAAGACGATCGGCGCCCGCACGCCGCAGGTGACGCGCATCCTCGCCACGGAGTACCTGGCGCTCGGCACGCTGGCAGCGCTGACCGGCCTGCTCCTCTCGGCCGTGGCCGGCTGGGCGCTCGTCACCTTCTTCTTCGAGATGACGTTCCGCCTCCCGGTGCTGCCGCTGCTGGGATTGGGGCTCGCGACCGTGGCGATCACGATCCTGGTGGGGCTCCTTTCGAGCCACGACGTGATGCGCCGCGCCCCGCTGGCGGTGCTGCGGGAGATTACGGAATAGGAGCCTCGGGGTAGCCCGTTGATGCTTCTCGGAAGCGGCACGTCCGACGGCCTCATGTGAAAGTGGGGGCAACGCCTGTCGGCGTCGCCCCCACAGGAGCCGAAGAGCCCCACCCAGCTATGGAATGTCCGGGAAGTTCGTGGCGTTTGCGAGCGCCGCGTAGAGATCCTGCAAGTCCGAGGTCGCCGTCACCAGCCCCGGCGCCATCGAGCCCGGCTCACCGAACTTCGCCTTGAACCACAGCTCGTTCGGCTTGTCCCGAACGAACTCCCCGACACTGCGGCCGCCGATATTGATGAGCGTGCCATCGGCGCCATGGCAGCTGGCGCAGGTCGCAGCATAGAGCGTCTGACCGGCGCTCTCTGTACCCAAGGCGCCGATGTTCGAGTAGGTGATGGTTGGCGCCACGACGACCGGCACTCCGGAGTAGTCCACATACATCACCGGACCACTCACCTCGATGTCATACAGCAGTGACGGCTCGACCCACTCCTCGCGCATGAACTTCACGAGGTTCCAG
>JBDGYO010000170.1:0-5754 GCA_039584015.1 Gemmatimonadota bacterium
CGGTGAAGCGCTGGCTGCAGGAGTTCTTCTAACCGCCGTGAACGAGGGGCCAATGGTCTTCGAACTCGAGGAAACGGTATCCAAGAACGCCCGGATGCGAGTCTCTGGTGTCGGCGGGGGCGGAGGCAACGCCGTCAACCGCATGATCGAGGAGCACCTCACTGGGGTCGAGTTCATCTCGGTGAATACCGACGCGCAGGCGCTGCTGCACAACAAGGCCGACGTCAAGGTGCAGATCGGCAAGAAGCTCACGCGTGGGCTCGGTGCCGGGGCGCGGCCGGAGATCGGCCGCCAGGCCATCGAGGAGAACAAGGACGACGTGCTGCACGTCCTCGAGGGCGCGGACCTCGTGTTCGTCACCTGCGGCATGGGTGGTGGGACGGGCACGGGTGCGGCGCCGATCATCTCGCAACTTGCGCGGGACGTCGGCTCGCTCACGGTTGGGATCGTGACGAGGCCGTTCCTGTTCGAGGGCCGCAAGCGGATGCGGCAAGCCGAGATCGGCATCGCCGAAATGCGCAAGCATGTGGACACGATGATCGTCGTGCCCAACGAGCGGCTGCTCGCCGTGGTCGGCAAGAACGTCCCGTTCCAAGAGGCGCTCAAGAAGGCCGACGAAGTGTTGCTGCACGCCACCCAGGGTATCTCGACGCTCATCAGCGTCACCGGCTTGGTGAACGTGGACTTCGCTGACGTGCGCACCGTGATGCAAAACGGGGGTTCCGCGCTCATGGGCATGGGGACGGGCCGCGAGGACGATCGCGCCATCGAGGCGGCGCAGCAGGCGATCACCAGCCCGCTACTCGACAATGTCTCGATCGCAGGCTCCACCGGTGTCCTCGTGAACATCACGGGTGGCGAGGACATGACGCTGGGCGAGGTGAACCAGATCAGCGAGGTGATCCACGACGCCGCCGGGGACCAGGCCGAGATCATCTTCGGTGCCGTGAACGACCCGGCTATGGCGGGAGAGATCCGGGTGACCGTGATCGCGACCGGGTTCGACAAGCCGGCGACGCAGCAGGAGAGTCCGTTCGGGCGGAGCAGCGCAGCGGGTGTGCTGCCCTTCCCGCGGCAGCGAGGCGCCCGCACCTCCAAGCCGTTCTCGAAGGAGAGTCCGGCCCCGACGCCGAAGCCCGGGCCCGCCACGCCAGACGTGGACATCTCCGAGATGGAGATTCCGACCTTCATACGCCGTCAGATGGACTGACATGCGCCACCGCGCGCTCCCCATCGCGATCGCGGCCGTCGCGTTCGTCGTCGCCTTGCTGTGGACGGCGGCGGAGGCGCGATCGGAGCGCCGGCTCCCCGTAGCGCCACCGCTGGTCGTCACGCAGGCATTCGAGATGCGGGCCGACACTCTGCGGCGCAACGAGACGCTCTCCCACCTGTTCGCACGGCACGCCATCGAGGGACCAGAGTTGCTGTCGTTGCTGGAAGCGGCCGACGGCATCAACCCCCGTCGCATGCCGGCCGGCCAGGTCTTCGAGTTCCGCTATGCCGTGAACGATGCGCAGCCCAACCGGGTGACGATTCGGCTGGGCGACGAGCGCGTTCTCACACTGCGACGCGATACGGGACGGACGTGGCGCGGCGAGTCGGATGCGATCGTGTGGAGTGTGGAGTTGCGGCGCGTCGAGGGGGTGGTCCGGTCCTCGCTCTACGAGGCGCTGGACGAGTACATCCCCGACTCCGTGCTCGCGCCGAACCAGCGTCCCTTGCTGCTGTGGGATCTGGCGGACGGCGTCTTCGGCTGGGTCATCGACTTCACGCGCGACAACTACGAGGGTGACCACTTCGTGGTGCTGTACGAGCGGCTCACTTCTGGGCTGGGTGACGTGCGGTACGGGCGGGTGGTGGCGGCACGCATCGAGTCGCGCGGCAATCCGCACGCGGCGTATGTGATGACCGATGGGCAGGGACGCAACCAGTACTTCGACGCGGACGCGCGTTCTCTCAAGCGCGCCTTCAAGCTCTACCCGGTGCCATCGTTCCGGTATATCTCGTCGGGGTTCTCTCGCCGGCGGTTCCATCCCCTGCTCAAGACCCACCGGGCACATCTCGGGGTGGACTACGCAGCGAGGACAGGAACGCCGATCGTGGCAACGGGAGACGGCACCGTGTCCCGCGCCGGCCGCTGGGGCGGGTACGGCATCATGGTTGCGATCCGGCATCCGAAGGATATCGAGACGCGGTACGCCCACATGCGCAGCGTTCGCAGCGGCATTCGGGCGGGCGTGCGCGTGCAGCAGGGTCAGATCATTGGCTACGTGGGGATGACGGGGTTGGCCAACGCGCCCCACGTCCATTACGAGTTCCTCAAGAACGGCGCGCAGCGCGATCCGCGTTCCGCAGGGGACTTTGGGGAGGGAGAGCCGGTGCCGCAGGATCGTCGCGCCGAGTTCGAGTCGCTGCGAGCGTACTACGAGCTGCTCTTTCTTCCCCGACCCGCCGAGAGCATCGCCGCCGGCACCGACTGACGCCGACGCGGGTACCAGCACCCGTGAACATCTATCCCGCCATCGACATTCGAAGTGGACGCATCGCGCGGCTGCAGGAGTCCGCGCCGGCTTCCTGGCCGGAGTCCGAGGATCCCGTCGCGCTGGCGCGCGCGTACGTCGCCGAGGGCGTACGCTGGCTGCACGTGGTGGACATGGACCGTGCGCTCGGGACCGGTATGGCGAACGACGAACTGGTGCGGCAGGTGTGCGGGCTGTCCGGGGTGGCGGTGCAGGTGGGTGGGAACATCGCGGCGTTCGGCTGGGCGCGTGACATGATCGACGCCGGGGCCACCCGCGTCGTGCTGGGTGCGGCGGCCGCCGTCGAGCCGGGGCGTCTCGAGGAGCTCGTCGCTCAGGTCGGTGTCGATCGTGCGGCCGTGGCGTTGGACGTGCGGAGCGGTGCGCTGGCCAGCCGGGAACACGCGGCGCCCCTGCCCATCGGGCTGCCGGACGTCATCACGCTGCTGCGTCGCCTCGGCGTGCGCACCGTACTCCATCGTGACCTGGAACGCGATGGCACCCTCGGCGGTGCGGAGCTCGAGGGAGCGGCCTCGCTGGCGGAACAAGGTTTCGAGGTGATCGCCGCCGGGGGAGTGGCCTCGCTGGAGGAAGTGGCGCGCGCCGCCCAGCTGGGGCTCGCCGGGGTCATCGTGGGACGGGCGCTGCTGGAGGGGCGTTTCACACTGCGCGAGGCGCTTGCGTGCTCGGCGTGATTGCCGCCTTCGGTGTCGCGGCACTCGTTGCCGGCTTCACCTATCTGAGGCGAGAGGGGCTGGGTGTGGAGGGCGCCGGGCTCGCTGCCCTGCGCACGGTGGCGCTGGGGAGCCTGCTCGTCTTGTTCCTCAACCCGGCGCGGAGCGCGCGGGTCTCCGGCGGCTCACCGATTGTGCTGCTCGACGCGTCCCTCAGCATGCGTGCCGCCGGTGGCCAATGGTCGGCGGCCCTCGACACGGCGCGAGCCATGGCCGGCGTCCCGGGAGCGCTGCTGCGCTTCGGGACGGGTGTGACGAGCTTCGACACCATCCCACCCGGCGACGGCCGCTCGCGGCTGGCGCCAGCGCTGGCAGCCGCGCAGGGACGGGGCCGCCCCGTCGTGGTCGTCACCGACGGGGAGCTGGACGACGCCGCCACGATTCCTCCCGCATTGCTGGGCAGCACCACGGTCACCCTGTTGCCTCGCGATACGGCACCCGGTGCGGCGCTGCTCGAGGTCCGTCTTTCCGACGTGGTCCAGCGCGAGGACTCCGTCGCGATGGCGCTTACGATCGGCACCTGGGGTTTGGAGACGGAGCAGGCCGCCCAGCTGGAGGTGTTCGCGGGAGAGCGACGCCTCCTCGCTCGCGAGCTGGCGCTGGCATCGGGCCCTGCCACCGCCCGCCGCCGGGTGGTCCTGCCTCCCCGCACGCTCGCAGTAGGGGAGCACACGCTGCGCGTGCGCGTGACACTCCCCGGTGATGCGGAGCCGCGTGACGACGAGCGCTGGCGCATCGTGCGGGTAACGGATCGGCCCGCGGTGGTCGTGATCGTGGATCCGGCGGACTGGGAGGGGAGGTTCCTGGTCCGCACGCTGCAGGCGGTGTCGGGCACGTCGGTCAGAGGCTTTGCGCGCACCGGGGACACGAGTTGGATCGACATGCGCTCGGGGGGAGCCGTGCCCCTCGCCGTGGTGCGCGGGGCCACCCGCAGGGCCGGATTGCTGGTGCTGCGCGGCGCGAATCGCGGCGCCGTCGCGGCACGGCGCGGAGGGCCCGTGTGGCGCTGGCCGGGGGGTAGCGATCCGAGCACCGAGCTGTTTGCCGGCGACTGGTACGTGTCGAGAGATGTGCCGGCGTCGCCGCTCGCGGGACGCCTGGCCGGGGTGGTGTGGGATTCGCTCCCACCGCTCGCCGGTGTGGTGCCCCTCGCTCCCAGTGGTGCGGAGTGGGTAGCGTTGACCGCGAGGCGGGGCCGCCGGGGCGCCGAACGCGCGGTGCTCGTGGGGACCGACACGGCTGGCCAGCGTGAGTTGACGACTGCGGGAGCCGGTGTGTGGCGCTGGGCATTCCGCGGCGGTGCCGCCGCCGAGGCGTACCGCGCGCTCGTGGCGGCCGGCGTGGATTGGCTGTTGGCCTCCGAGGTGCCGGCGCGGCAGGTGTCGCTCACCACCGCCGGCGTCACCATGCGGGGGACACCCGTCGCCTTCCGGTGGCGCGGTGACTCACCACCGGATTCGCTTGCCGTGACCCTGGAAGCGGGAGAAGAGACGCAAACCGTGACGCTGCGATTCGACGCCGACGGCGTGGCACTCGTGCTGTTGGAGCCCGGCGTGCACGCATGGTCCATTGTAGGTGGTGTGGGCGGTGTCGCGGTGGTGGAGCCCTACTCGGACGAGTTCGTCCCGCGACCGGTGGCCAGGCTCACCGCAGGAGCGGCAGGCTTCACGTGGGTGGAGACGTATGCGCGCGAGTGGTGGTGGCTCTTCTTGGTTGCGCTCGTGGCGTTCGCGGCCGAGTGGGCGTGGCGCCAACGGCGGGGGCTGTCGTGAAGCGCGGGCTGTGGCGCCGGATCAAGGAGGTCGCCCTCACCGACGTCACGGTGCTGGTGAAGGGACTCGATCGCGACACATTGGAGGCGATTGAGCGCGTCCTGGTGGAGGCCGACTTTGGCTCGGCGGCGTTCGAGATCACCGAGGAGCTCGAAGCGCAGCTCAGACGCGGGAGTCTCAAGTCCGAGGGGGCCGTGCGCGCGTGGCTCGAGCAGCGCATCGCCGACTATCTGCCCGGGAGGGAAGAACGGCGGGAGCTCGACCTGGGCGACGGCACCGGACCGGCCGTGATCCTGGTGCTGGGCGTGAATGGGGTGGGGAAGACCACGTTCATCGCCAAGCTGGCGCACCGGTTCGCGCGGCAGGGGAAGAGTGTCATTCTCGCGGCGGCCGATACCTATCGGGCAGGCGCCAGCGAGCAGCTCACGGAATGGGCGTCCCGCCTGGAGGTGCCGTGTGTCACGGGCACGCCGGGAGGCGATCCCGCGGCCGTCGCGTACGACGCAGTGGAAGCGGCCAAGGCCCGGAACATCGATGTCGTGCTGGTGGATACAGCCGGTCGGCTGCACACGCACGGCGACCTCATGGAGGAGCTCAAGAAGGTCGCCCGCGTTTTGGAGCGTCGGCGCGACGGCGCCCCGCACGAGAGCTTCCTCGTGCTCGACGGCACGGTGGGCCAGAACGCGATGCAGCAGGGGCATGCGTTCGCCGATGCCGTGCCGGTGAGCG
>JBDGYO010000171.1:0-10456 GCA_039584015.1 Gemmatimonadota bacterium
GGAGGTAGCATGGTATTACGGACCATAAAGGTGTTGGCGGCGCTCGCAGTCGGAGCCGTAGTCGCGGCGTTCGGCTACCTGCAGGGCTACGTCGACCGTGATGCGGGTCGGGAGATGCGGATTGCAGCGCCTGCGCTGGCCCAAGGCGCCACAGTGAGCCCGGTGATGGCCCGGGGTGATCGTCTGACTTACTACCCTAACACTGAGGACTTGGCACCGGACGAGATGCGGATCATCTCGTGCGGCACGGGAATGCCCAACCAGCGGCCGGCGCAGAAGGCGACCTGCTGGCTCGTGGAGCTCGGCAACGGCGACAAGTTCTTGTTCGACATCGGCACAGGGTCGTCCGACAACCTGGCGGCGCTGATGATCCCGTACGAGTTCCTCAATAAGGTGTTTATCAGTCACCTGCACGCCGACCACTTCGGCGACCTCGACGCCCTGTACGTGGGAGGGCTCATCTCCGGGCGGGTCGGTCCGCTCCAGGTTTGGGGCCCCAGCGGCTCACGGCCCGAGCTCGGCACGGCTGCGGCCGTCGAGGGGCTCAAGAAGATGCTCGCTTGGGACATTGAGGGCCGAAAGGGCAGACTGCCATCGTCGGGCCAGGTGCTCGAGGTGCACGAGTTCGACTTCATGGGCGACAACCACGTGGTGTACCAGGAAGACGGCGTGACGATTCGCTCCTGGCCAGCCAATCACGCTATCGACGGCTCGGTGAGCTACAGCCTGGAGTGGGGCGGGCTCAAGTTCGTGTTCAGTGGAGACACATATCCCAACCGGTGGTACGTGGAGTACGCGCAGGACGCGGATGTCGCCGTCCACGAATGCTTCATCGCGATCCCGGATCTCGTGGACAAGATGAACTTTCCGGTGTCGCGGGCGCTGGAGGTGGGAACGCAGATCCACACGCCGCCACCGGCGTTCGGGAAGGTGATGAGCCTCGTGAAGCCGCGCCTGGCCATTGCGTACCACTTCTTCAACGACTTCGACACTGCTCCCAAGATCATGGAGGGTATCCGCTCGACATACGACGGGCCGCTCTCGCTCGCTGACGACATGATGGTGTGGAACGTCACGAAGGACACAATCATCGTGCGGGAGATCGTGTTCGAGGAGGCAGTCTGGCCGCCGCCGCCGGCTGTGAGGGCCCCGCCGGTGGACGTGAGTGAAGCGGTGTTCGTGTCCGACCAGGTCCGCGAGGGCAACCTGGATGTGAGCGACATCATCAACGCCCTGTACGAGCGGGCCAACAATCTGTGGGGCACTGACCTGAAGCCGAACCAGTGAGCGCAGGCAGGGCCAGAGCCTGAGGTTGGGTGCCGACTGAAACCTCGGAGTTCATCCAAAGCGGCAAGTGGGAAGGATATACGCCACCACCGATGCCGGAGGGCAATCGATAACGGTGGGCCGGCGGAAAGGGGCGAAGCGGCGAGAGTCGGAGTTGCCTGCATACGAAGGCCCGGGGACCGCGGGGTGCCCGGGCCTCGTATTGCCTGGTCTCACGCCGGGGCCATTCGAGCAAGGGGTCTGCTGATATCGTGAGAGGCGGCTTGCGCGATCTCATACCTCCACGTGCCGCGGGAGCAGCGGCCGTAGTGGGGCTGGAATGCCCGGCCCGCTGACGGCTGCGGCGCGAACCCGAACCGCATGTCTTGCCGCCGCGATCGGCATGCTCGCGGCTCCCGCGCCCGTCGCTCACGCGCAGGAGGACGACGTGAGCGAGCAGCTCTGGGTGGACTACAATCCACGTTGGACCTGGCCGTCCGGGCTCCAGCTGTATGGAGATTTCGGGGTGCGAACTGAGCTCGGAGCGCAAGGCTGGGTGCGCCTGGTCGTGCGTCCGGCCGTGCGAGGCCCGGTCGGGCCGTTCCGGCTCGCCGGTGGCCTCGGGAGCTTCTACACGGCCAATGCGGACGCGCCAGATCGCTGGGAGATTCGGCCCTTCCAGGGAATCTCCGCGACTTGGCCGTCGTCGCCGATCCAGGTGGATCACCGCCTGCTTTTCGAGGAGCGGTTCGAGTTCGAGACGACAGACTGGACGCTCGACGCCTCGTTCCGCCTCCGGTACCGGCTACAGACACCTTTCCAGTGGGGCGGCATCTCTGGTGAAGCCTACTGGCGACTCCTCTTGCACATCGAAGGGTTCCTGACCGTCGCGGGTGACGCCGGCCAGTTCGACGAGAAGGTGCGCATCGGTGCCGGCATCGAGCGTGGTTTCGGGTCCGCCTGGCGACTCAGAGTGGACGTGACGTGGCAGAAGGTGGGTACGCTCACCTCAGGGGCTCCGACGGACGACATCTATCTACGGGTGCGGGCGTTTCACGCGTGGTGGTGAGCGAGTGCTGATCGACTTAGCGCCGAATGAAACAGATGGGGGCCCGCACAAGCGGACGCCCATGTGCCTTGAGGGCCCCGGATCTGCGTGACACGGGGATAGCGAATCCGCTCGCTGCCCGCAGCGGGCGGCCCCCGAGAGTCACGCCGAGATTGGCACGACTGCGGTGTATCTGTTTGCCGTATAGTGAGTTACGAGTTGCCGGGCAGACCTGCATCGAGTCAAAGGAAGCTTCCTACCGACGCGAGTGAGCTTGCCCACGACGAAAAGGAAGCTTCCTCGCGATGGACGTAGGCTTTCAACTGCCGAAAGGAAGCTTCGGTGGGACGAGAGGGAGCTTCCGCGCGAAGAAGTGAGCTTCCCCTCGGGGAAAGTGAGCTTCCTCTCGAGAAAAGCACGCTCCCCTCGACCAAAGCAAGCTTCCTTTCGACGCATGGAAGCTTGCGTGCTACCGGATGAAGCCTCCTCCCCACGCTGGAAGACGGCCTCCAGTCAGGACGTGGGCACCTGCACGGTGAAGCAGCATATCGGAGCAGGAGAGGGAAGCTGCATCGACCACGATTGTATTTTATGGTATACCGCTTAAGAGCCTGTTACCTCCACCGTCAGGCTGCTCACATGGACGTTGAGGCTGTGGTTCACGCGTAGGCCCACCACGCCGTCGCAAACCAGGTCTGAGCGCGGCACGCTGGTCACCATTTCGCCGTTTACGTAGAAGTGGACCTCCTCGGCACCGGCCTCGACCGCCAGGACGTTCTTGACCGGCTCCTCGCTCCCGTCGTGCGGCAGGATGGCTGCGTGCTCCGTCCACGGCACCACCACCGCGGTCTCGGCTCCGCTCCGCGTCTTCACCAGGAATCGTCCGTCCTTGCGGATCAGGAAGTAGGTGTAGACCTGGTCGGCGCCGCTCAGGTCCTGGCCGCCGAAGAAGACGCCGAATCCCTCTCGGCGCTCTCCTGGAAACAGGAAGATCTCGCTGCTGAGACGGAACTCACCCTCAGCCGTGCGAGACGGGTCGTACAGAATGCCTGCCGGGCCGGTCGTGACGTGCCATCCGGGGGGCATGGTGACGAAGTACAGATCGGACTCGCTGGCGCCGGACCGGTCGAACCGGACCTTCCATTCGCCGGGGCGCTCGAGTTCCTGTGCCGTGGCGGCGGGTGCGAGCAACAGCAGGGCCGTCAGGGAGAAGAGCAGACGCATGCGGGCCTCCGGGAGGAGAGGAGCCCGCAGACTAACCAGGGACTCGGGTTGTGTCCAGGCACGAGGCATGGGGGAAACCCCGAGAGAGGAACTTTACACGGCCCGGCGGGTTTGTCGAATAAATCAGTAGGATTTCACCCCGAGCCGGGAGGCACCCATGGCCCAACCTCGTCCAACAGTTCTCGCCGTCACGTTACTGCTCGTGGGCGGGCTCGCCTGCTCCGATAGCAGCGGCCCCGGCAACGGTGGCAACGGTGGCAATGGTGGCAACGGCGGAGGCAGTGGCACGCCCACGCTCTCGGGCGACGTGCAGCCCATCCTGAGTGGCAACTGCGCCTTCTCCGGCTGCCACGCGGGGGCCTCCCCGCAGCAGGGGATGAACCTGAGCAGCGGGCAGACCTTCGCCAACACCGTGAACGTAGCGTCCGTCGAATCCAGTCTCGACCGCATCGAGCCCGGGGACCCCGATCAGAGCTATCTGGTCCACAAGATCCAGGGCACGCAGGCCTCGGTCGGCGGGACCGGAGGACGGATGCCGTTGAGCGCCCCGGCTCTGCCGCAGGCGGACATCGACAAGATCCGCGCCTGGATCACCGCTGGAGCGCAGAACAACTAGGCTCGGCGGAGGTGAGACGGATGCGACCGTTCACGCTTGCCCTGGCGCTGTCGCTGGTACCGCTGCACGACGCCACGGCGGAGCCGTACCTGGCGCTGCGCACGGGGCTCAAGTGTTCCCAGTGCCACGTGAACCGTACCGGCGGCGGCGGCCGCAACGACTTCGGGAGCGTCTGGTCGCAGACCCAGCTGCCCATGCGCACGTCCGACGTGCGCAGCCGCAACCTCGCCAGCTGGGTCGCCATCGGTCTGGACTTTCGCGGCGCGTTCGACTGGGCGCTCACCAGTGGCGTCGAGCCGCGTACGGCATTTGCCGTCAAGGAATCCCAGGTACAGCTCGAAGCGCGGCTGATCGACGACGTCCTCACCTTCTACCTCGACCACACGGTGGAGCCCGACCAGGCCAAGGCGCGCGAAGTCTTCGGCATGGCCGCGTGGAAGCCGCTCAACGGCTACGCGAAGGTAGGGAAGTTCCTCCTCCCCTACGGCTGGCGGCTGTGGGACGACGACGAGTTCATCCGCTCCCAGACGAACTTCACGTACCGCACGGGCGACGTCGGCGTCGAGGTGGGCATCGAGCCGGGCCCGCTCACCTGGGCCCTGTCGGTCACCAACGGCAGCTTCGGCGGGACCGACAACAACAGTCAGAAGCTGATCGCGACGAACGCGGTCCTCACCTTCCGGCAGTGGCGCGTTGGGGCGTCCGCAGCCCGCAATGCCGAGCCCGGTGCACACCGGGAGATCGTAGGCGCCTACGCCGGGTTCGCGGTGGGACCCCTGGTGTTCCTGGGGGAGGCCGGCCTCATGTTCGACTCTTTCGACGATCCGGCCTCGACGGACCGCGATCAGGTCCTGGCCTTCGTGGAGGGGGACTGGCTGATCATCAGGGGGCTCAATCTCAAGGTGACGCACGGCTTTCAGGATCCGACCGCGAGCGTTCGCGACGGGGTTGGCGGGCGCCCTGAGGATCAGGACGACGAGCGTACGCGCACCCGCGTGGGGCTCGAGGTCTTCCCCGTCCCGTTCGTGCAGCTCTCGAGCTTCTGGGTCCACTGGAACGAGGCCGACGACGCAAACGACCTGGACGTGATAACGTTGGAGGCGCACGTCTACTTCTAGCACCACCGACCGCACCGCAACTCGAGGCCCACACGAGACTACTCGGCTGCTCGTGTGGGCCTTAGCTTTGGGCAGTCGCGCCGGGCGGCATGCTGCTCACCTGCTGCGCCGCACCGCCCGGGCTTCCCGAGAGGCGTCATCTCATGGGCGTGTTCGTCCTCCTGCTCCTCGAGATCGTCGTTCAGTTGCTCGCGGTCGGGCTGGCCTTCAGGCTCGCCCGCATCAGCGGCAGGCTGGCGCCGTGGGGGGCCCTTGGGGCGGCCATCGGCGTTCTCGCGCTGTGGCAGTTCGTCGACGTCGTGCGGATCGCCACCGGGGCCATTGCCGCACACGCCATCGGCGCGCTGGTCGAAGACCTCATCTTCTCGTTGCTGCTCCTGCTGGGTCTCGCCCTCATGCTGCGACGCTTCCAGGCGACGCAGCAGGTGAGTGCGAGTGCGTGGCGACATGACCGCCGGCTGCGACGATTCTCTACGCCAGCCCCTCCACCAGGCGGTCGCTCGGTTACGATCCGGTGGCGATGGCGGGGGAGAGCGTGTTCGATCTGGTGCACTCCAGCGACTTGGTGCGCGTGCGGGACTTCCTCGCGAGCAGAGTGAGCCGTGCCGGGATAGCGCCTCTGATCGAGTGCCGTATTCAACACCAGGACGGTTCCTGGCGACATTTCGAAGTCGCGGGCAACAATCTGCTGGACGACCCTACCGTGCACGCCATCGTCATGAACGCGCGGGACGTGACGCAGCGACGCGAAGCCGAGGAGCGGTTGCACGCCAGTGAGCGTCGGTTCCGGCGCATGGTGGAGAACTCCTGGGATGTCTTCGCGATGCTGAGCGGGGAGGGCACCGTGGAGTTCATCAGCCCGTCGATCATGCGCGTGTTGGGGTACGACCCTGCTGCCTACACCGGCCGCCCGATGTTCGAGTTCGTCCACCCCGACGACGTCATGAAGCTGGGGGAAGCATTCCGTGACATCCTGAGCGAGCCGGGGAAGTCGATGGCAGTGGAGCTACGGGGCAGGAATGCCGAGGGAGAGTGGCGCTGGCTCGACGCCGTGGGCACCAACCTGCTGGATGACCCGACGGTAGGAGCGGTGGTCGCAGTGTTCCGGGACAAGACGGAGCGCCGCCGCACCGAGGAGGCGCTGCGCTCCGTCACGGAAGGTGTCTCGGGCGCAACCGGGGAAGAGTTCTTCCACTCCCTCGTCGTGCTGCTCACCCAGGTGCTCGGTGTGGAGTACGCGATCATCGCCGAGCTGGACGGTGATGCGCCCGGCCGGATCCACACCATCGCTGCCAGCGCCGCCGGCGATGCACTCAAGGGCTTCGAGCGCCCGCTCGAGGGCAGTCCCTGCGCCGGAGTGCTCGGGCCGCGCACCTGCAGCTATCCGAGTGACGTGCAGCGGCAATTCCCGAAGGACCAGTTGCTCGCGGAACTCGGGGCGGAGAGCTACCTGGGGACACCACTGCTCGATTCCTCTCGCCAGGTCATCGGCCTGCTTGCCGTAATCGACAAGGGGCCGCTCGCCGAGGAACAGCTCGTGCGCTCGACGCTGGAGATCTTCGCTCCGCGAGTGGCGGCCGAGCTGGAGCGGAGCCGGGCGGAAGAGGCGCTGCGACGCTCCGAGGGGAGCTACCGCGCGTTGGTGGAGCACGCGATGTACGGGATCTACCGCTCCACCCCGGAGGGGAGCTTCGAGGCGGTGAATCCTGCCCTGGTGAACATGCTGCGGTACGAGTCCGAAGAGGAAGTGCTGGCTCTCGATATCACGCGTGACGTGTATCTGGAGCCCGCGGTGCGCGAGCGTCTCATCGAGCAGGACCGGGATGCCGAGCAGATCGTCGGCGCGGAGGTCGAGTGGAAGCGGCGGGACGGTACGCCGTTCACGGTGCGCCTGAGCGGCCGGCCGGTACGCGAGGGGCGCGAGGTCGTGGCGTTCGAGATGATCGCCGAAGACGTGACCGAGCGACGGGCGTTGGAGGACCAGCTGCGTCACGCACAGAAGATGGAGGCCATTGGGCAGCTGACTGGCGGCATCGCCCACGATTTCAACAATCTGCTCACCGTCATCCTGGCGAACGCCGACATGCTGGAGCGCGGGCTGCCGAAGGGCGATGGAGAGCTGGCCGAGGACCTCACCGATCTCAGACGGGCGGCGCAGCGGGGCAGCGACATGGTGAGGAAGCTGCTGGGTTACAGCCGTCGCGGGATGATCGCGCTGAGGCCTCTCAACATGGCGACGGTCATTGCCGACGTGCTCCCCACCATGCGGCGCATCCTGCCGGAGAACATCGAAATACGGTTCCTGCCTCGTGCCGCGGATGCCATGGTGCAGGCCGACGATGGCGCGCTGGAGCAGATCTTGTTCAACCTGGCCACGAACGCGCGCGACGCCATGGCCGATGGTGGGGTGCTGCGAATCGAGGTCAGCCACGTGCTGCTGGATGACGAGCACAACGCGGTACGGGGTTGGGGAGGAACGAGCGGGGAGTACGTCCACTTGTTGGTTAGCGACACCGGCCACGGCATGGATGAGGAGACCCAGGAGCGGATCTTCGATCCGTTCTTCACGACCAAGCCCACGGGACTCGGGACCGGCCTGGGCATGGCCATGATCTACGGTCTGGTGAAGCAGCAGGAGGGTTACATCGACATCGAGAGCGACGTAGGAAAGGGCACGACCGTCAGCCTCTACTTCCCGCTCGCGGTGGACGACGGCGTGGGAGAGGTCGAGGAGGAAGCGGACGCGGGCACCCGACGTGGCACCGAGACGATTCTGCTGGTGGAGGACGAGGATGCCATCCGGCGCGCAGCGAAGCGCCTGTTGGAGAAAGTAGGCTACACGGTCCTGCTGGCGGCCGACGGCGAGGAAGCCCTCGAGGTGTTCGGCCGGTACGAACGCGACATCGATCTCGTCATCTCCGACATGGTCATGCCCCACGTGGGTGGTATCGAGCTGCACGACACGCTGCAGGACCAAGGAAAATCAGTGCGCTTCCTCTTCACCAGCGGCTACGCCGGCGACGCGGAAGATGAGGGGGCCCTGGATCCCTCGCAGCCGTTCCTGCACAAGCCGTGGGACGTGGACGAGCTGCTATTGCGGGTGCGGGGCTTGCTGGACCGGCCGGTGGCCTGAGCGCGCGGTCCTCGCCGCCCGTGGAAACGTGGCTGCTCCGTGTGCATCTTACATGGCCTTTTGGGCGGTAGATCGAACGGTTCTCTGTCCGGGTGGAAGGAGTGACTGAGGATGAGCGGTGATATTCAGGTTCCCATTCCCATCAACGAGCCCGTGTCGTCCTTTGCGCCGGGGACGCCGGAGCGCGCGGCGCTGAAGATGACGCTCGCCGAGATGCAGGGGCAGGAAATCGAGTTTCCCCTGATCATCGGCGGTAAGGAGGTCCGCACCGGCAAGACCTACAAGGCGGTGGTGCCGCATCGGCACGGGCATCTACTGGCCACGTGGCACATGGCTGGCAAGGACGAGGCGGAGATGGCCATCAAGGCCGCTCGCGAGGCCTGGAAGGAGTGGTCGGAGTGGTCCTGGGAGGACCGCGCCAGTGTGTTCCTCAAGGCGGCCGACCTGCTGGCCACCTCGTGGCGGGACATCGTGAACGCCGCCACGATGCTGTGCCAGAGCAAGACCGCGCATCAGGCGGAAATCGACGCCGCCTGCGAGCTGATCGATTTCTTCCGCTTCAACGTGCACTTCGCCGAGCGGCTGTATGAAGAGCAGCCGCTCTCGGCTCCCGGGATGTGGAATCGCGTGGAGTATCGCCCCCTGGAGGGATTCATCTATGCGATCACCCCGTTCAACTTCACGTCCATCGCGGGCAACCTGCCGAGCGCGCCGGCCATTCTGGGGAACACGGTGGTGTGGAAGCCGTCGCGCCCAGCGGTGTTCAGCGGCTACTACCTGATGCGGATGTTCGAGGAGGCTGGCGTGCCGCCCGGAGTGATCAACTTCCTGCCGGGCGACCCCAGGGCCGTGACGCAGGTCGTGCTGGACTCGCCGGACTTCGGTGGCATTCACTACACCGGCTCCACGGGTGTCTTCCAGAGCTTCTGGCGGACCATCGGTCAGAATATCGAGAAGTACAAGACCTATCCCCGCATCGTGGGTGAGACGGGGGGTAAGGACTTCATCATCGCCCACGCGAGCGCGGACCCCGACGCGCTCGTCGCCGCCATCGTGCGAGGCAGTTACGAGTACCAGGGTCAGAAATGCTCGGCGGTGTCTCGCGTGTACGTCCCGGACACGCTGTGGAAGCGTATCAGGGGTGACCTGCTGGATCAGGTGGCCGGCATCCCGATGGGTGACGTGGCCGACTTCCGCAATTTCATGGGTGCCGTGATCGACGAGAAGTCGTTCGACGACATCTCCGGGTACATCGAGCACGCGCGCGGCTCCAAGGACGCCGAAGTGCTGGTCGGCGGCGAGTGCGACAAGTCGGAGGGCTACTTCATCCGTCCCACTGTGGTGCAGGCGCACAGGCCCGACTTCAAGCTGATGTGCGAGGAGATCTTCGGGCCGGTCGTGACCGTGTACGTGTATAAGGAGTCGGAGTGGGAAGACGCGCTCCGGGTGGTGGATGAGACCTCGCCGTACGCGTTGACGGGTGCGGTGTTCGCCGGTGACCGCAAGGTGGCCACGGCGGCGGCGCGGCGACTGCGGCATGCGGCCGGCAACTTCTACATCAACGACAAGCCCACGGGCGCGGTGGTGGGCCAGCAGCCGTTCGGCGGGGCTCGGGCCAGCGGCACCAACGACAAGGCGGGCTCCATGATGAACCTGCTGCGCTGGGTCTCGGCGCGGTCGATCAAGGAGAACTTCATCCCGCCCACGGAGTACCGGTATCCGTACATGAGTGAGGAGTAGCCTCCCCAACTACCGTGAGTGAGGAGTAGCCTCCCCAACTACCGGGGGTTCACCCCCGAATGGCCGCCCAGCGGCGGGTCGACGGGTCCCCGAGCCTGTCTCCATGCCGCTGGGCGGTCCCTATTCAGGCCCGTTTGTGCGCTAAGTCACTGTACTGCATGTGATTTAGGCACTTGATTCCGGTTCGGGACATCCCAAGATTGCGGCATCTTGCCACAACTCCTCCGTAAGGATTGGTAGGCGTGCGAATTACGAGAATTCTTCCGGCCCTCCTGGCCGTCGGGGTGACTGTCACGGGCTGTGAGCCCGCC
>JBDGYO010000172.1:0-5734 GCA_039584015.1 Gemmatimonadota bacterium
GACGTGTACCATCTCGTCGAGCGAGGGCGTGATCAGCCCGCTCAGACCGACGATGTCGGCCTGGGCCCGCCGTGCGGTTTCGAGGATCTGCGTGGCGGGCACCATCACCCCGAGATCGATTACCTCGTAGTTGTTGCACTGCAGTACCACACCCACGATGTTCTTGCCGATGTCATGCACGTCGCCCTTCACGGTGGCGAGCACGATCTTCCCCCTCGGCGTGACCTCTGCACCCCCGGCTCGCTGCTCCTCCTCGATGAAGGGTTCGAGGTACGCTACCGCCTTCTTCATCACGCGGGCGCTCTTGACCACCTGCGGCAGGAACATCCTGCCGCTCCCGAACAGGTCGCCCACCACATTCATGCCGTCCATCAAGGGTCCTTCGATCACCTCGATGGGGCGGTCGTACTGCTGGCGCGCTTCCTCGGCGTCCTCTTCGATGTAGTCGTGAATCCCCTCGACCAGCGCGTGTGTGAGACGTTGCTCCACGGACTGCTCGCGCCACGCCACGTCCTCTTGTTTGTCACGCGCGGTGCCCTGAACGGTCGTGGCGATGGCCGTAAGCCGCTCCGTGGCGTCGGGCCGGCGGTCGAACAGTACGTCTTCCACAGCCGTGCGCAGGTCCTCGGGGATGTCGTCGTAGACAGGAAGCGCCCCCGCGTTCACGATCCCCATGTCCATGCCGGCGCGAATGGCGTGATACAGGAAGGCGGAGTGCATCGTCTCTCGTACGGCATTGTTGCCGCGAAAGGAAAAGGAGAGATTGCTCACGCCGCCGCTCACCTGCGCGTGTGGCAGTGTCTCCTTGATCGTACGACACGCCTTCAGGTAGGCGAGCGCGTACTGGTTGTGCTGCTCGATCCCGGTGGCGACCGCGAAGACGTTGGGATCGAAGACGATGTCCTGGGGCGGGAAACCCACCTGCTCGGTGAGAATCGTGTACGCCCGCCGGCAAATCTCGATCTTGCGGTCGGCCGTGTCGGCTTGGCCCTGCTCGTCGAAGGCCATGACGATCACCGCAGCGCCATACTGCCGGATGCGATGCGCCTGCTCGATGAAAACGGCCTCCCCTTCCTTGAGCGAGATCGAGTTGACCACACCCTTTCCCTGGAGGCACTTGAGCCCTGCCTCGATCACCTCCCACTTGGAGGAGTCCACCACCACCGGCACGCGCGCGATGTCGGGCTCGGCGGCCACGAGGTTGAGGAACCGCTGCATCGCTTCCGCCGAGTCGAGCAGACCCTCGTCCATATTGACGTCGATCATCTGTCCGCCGTTTGCCACCTGCTGGCGGGCTACCTCGAGCGCCGTCTCGTAGTCGTCGTCCTTGATGAGCTTGGCAAAGCGCGACGAGCCCGTGACGTTGGTGCGCTCGCCGATGTTCACGAACAGCGTATCGGGCCGGATGACCAAGGGCTCGAGCCCGCTGAGACGCGCGTAGGGCTCCATGTCGGGGATCGGCCGCGGGGTGTGCGGCGCCACGGCCTCTGCGATGGCCCGGATGTGGTGCTGCGTCGTACCACAGCAGCCGCCCACGATGTTGAGGAAGCCGCTGGCGGCGAACTCGCCGAGCACGGCCGCCATCTCCTCGGGCGTCTGGTCGTACTGGCCGAACTCGTTGGGGAGTCCGGCGTTGGGGTGGCAGGAGACGAACGTGTCGGCAATGGTCGAGAGCTCCTCGACGTGGGGCCGCAGCTCCTTGGCACCGAGCGCGCAGTTGAGCCCCACGCTGAACGGGCGCACGTGGTTCACCGAGATCCAGAACGCCTCGGTGGTCTGTCCGGAGAGGGTGCGGCCCGAGAGGTCGGTGATCGTGCCGGATACCATGATCGGCACCTCTCGAACCTCGCGCTCCAGCACCTGCTGGATCCCGAACAGCGCGGCCTTGGCGTTCAGGGTGTCGAACACGGTCTCGACCAGCAGCAGGTCCACCCCACCCTCGAGCAGCGCCTCCGCCTGCTCCCCGTAGGCTACGGCTAGCTGGTCGAACGTGACGTTGCGGAAGCCGGGGTTGGCCACGTCGGGCGAGATGGACGCCGTGCGGTTCGTGGGTCCCAACGAGCCGGCCACGAAGCGGGGCTTGGCCGGATCCTGCGCGGTGATCCGATCCGCCGCCTCCCGCGCCAGTCGCGCGGCAGCGAGGTTCATGTCGCGGACCGCGTCCTGTGTTCCGTAATCCGCCTGCGAGATCGCCTGGGCGTTGAAGGTGTTTGTCTCGATGATGTCCGCGCCCGCCTCGAGGTAGGCGGTGTAGATCGCCTCGATCACGTCGGGACGAGTGAGCGACAGGAGGTCGTTGTTCCCTTCCAGCGGTGTGGGATGATCGCCGAACTGCGACCCGCGGAAGTCAGCCTCCTCCAACCCGTAGGACTGGATCATGGTCCCCATCGCGCCATCGAGTACGAGGATGCGCGAGTGGATCGCTTGCCGGAGTTGTTGGAGGCGATTCGTCATTCGCCGCCGCTCCCTTGGTCTGAGAGAAGTGCTGGGGGAATGTCGCACCCCCCCTTCTCCCATCCCCATAAAGAAACCCCCGTCGCTAGATGCGCGTCGGGGGACGGGCTTTTTAGCGACTTGTTTAACGTGGCCGCAATACGCCGCAAATCACCACGATCTCAATTGTGACTGCAATGTACCGCCTGCAGGCCGTTTGCGCCACGGGTGGACCCGCGCGATAATGTGCCGTGACATGCCGGCGCGCGCCGGCACCCACCCCAGCGCCGGAGTCCGAACCCAGCCATGCTTCAGAAAGTCGAGGTTGGCCGTAACACCATCGCCGGTTACGAGCACAGCGCCGGCCGGGAAGTCGTGGAGCAATTGCGCGAGCTGGCCGGGCCGCTGCGCGATGCCCGGATCCTCCACGTCAACGCCACGCCCTTCGGCGGCGGGGTGGCCGAGCTGCTGCGCGCCGAGATCCCACTGTTGCGCGATCTGGGAATCGACGTCGACTGGCGGATCATCACGGGAGGTGAGGCGTTCTTTCGGGCCACCAAGGCGATGCACAACGGCCTGCAGGGATCGATGCGGGACCTCACGCCGACGGACCGCGAGGTCTACATCGAGAACGCCAAGTTCAACGCGGAGCTACAGGAGGAGGAGTATGACCTGTACTTCATCCACGATCCGCAGCCGGCCGGCCTGCTGGAGTTCGGCAGCCATCGCTCGGGCAAGTGGATCTGGCGTTGCCACATCGACACCTCCGAACCCAATCCGACCCACTGGGAGTTTCTCCGTCCGTTCCTGGCGGAGTATCACGCGGCGGTGTTCACCCTCGGCGGGTTCGTGCCGCCGGACATGCCGATCAAGCGCGTAGAGATCATCCCGCCCGCCATCGACCCCGAGAGCCCCAAGAACATGGACCTGCCGCCCGAGCTGGCCAACGCGGTGCTGCAATGGATCGGGGTGGACACCGAGCGACCGCTCATCACTCAGGTGAGCCGGTTCGATCCGTGGAAGGACCCGGTCGGGGTGATCGAGGCGTATCGCCTGGTCAAGCGGGAGGTCCCGGACCTGCAGCTCGCCCTGGTAGGGTCGATGGCGCTGGACGACCCCGAGGGCTGGGACATCTATGAGGAGATCCGCGAGGAGGGTGACAAGGATCCCGATCTCTTCATCTTCACGAACCTCACGGGCGTAGGGAACATCGAGGTCAACGCGTTCCAGCGGATGGCCGACGCGGGGATCCAGCTCTCCACCCGCGAGGGGTTCGGTCTCGTGGTCTCCGAAACGCTATGGAAGGGCACCCCCATGGTCGCGCGAGCCTCGGGCGGGATTCCCCTGCAGATGGAGGGAGGGGTTGGGGGCGCGCTGGTGCAGACCGTAGACGAGTGCGCCGAGCAGGTGCTGAGCCTGATTCGGGATCGCGGACGCGCGCTGGAGCTTGCCATGACCGGGCGGGAGCTGGTGCGCGACCGCTTCCTGCTCACCCGCATGATGGCTGACGAGATGCGGCTGTTCGAGTCGGTGTTGGGGAGGCCGTCGATCGACACCCCGGCTGCGATGATCGGTCTCACCGGTGAGGTACGCGACCCGGTGAGCGGCCGCGCGGTCGATCCGGAAGTGGCGTACACGGCCGAGCTTGGAGGCCGCACCTACTACTTCATATCGGTCGAGAGCCGGGAGCAGTTCCTCGAGGACCCGGAGCGCTTCCTGCGGGCCCACCCCAACAACAACGCGGAGAGTGCAGCGGGTGCCTGAGTTTCGACGCGACCCGACCACTGACGAGTGGGTGATCGTGGCGTCGGAGCGGGCCCGGCGGCCTGGTACGGCGGCGCGCTCGGCGGGCACGGACGATGTCGAGCGCGATCCCTCCTGTCCCTTCTGTCCCGGCAACGAGGAGCAGACCCCACCCGAGATCCTGCGGCGACCGCTCGGAGCGGACTGGCAGATCCGCGTGGTGCCGAACAAGTACCCGGCGCTGGTACCGGACCTGCCCGACGAACAGGACGTGAGTGACAGGCTGCACGCCAGCAGGCCAGCGAAGGGGCACTATGAGGTGATCGTGGAAGGCCCGAGGCACCACGCTCGTCTCGCCCCCGAGCGCCACGAGACTCTGACAGAGGTGTTTCTCGCCGCGCGCGACCGACACAGGGAGTTCCGCTCCTCCCTCGGGCTGGAGTACTTCTCGCTGTTCAAGAACCACGGGCCCCACGCCGGCGCCTCGCTCACCCATCCCCACTGGCAACTCGCCGCCGCGCCGGTCGTACCGGGACATCTGCGCCGCATGTTGGAGGTCGCGGAAAGGCACTGGAAGGCACATGGCACCTCGGTATATGCCGACGTCCTCGCTGCGGAACGCGAGGCCGAGGTGCGCTTGATCGACGAGGCCGAGGGCTTCCTAGCATTCGCCCCGTATGCGCCCCAGTGGTCGGGGGAGTCGTGGGTCGTTCCGGAGCGGAGCGGAGCGAGCTTCGGTGAGGCCAGTGATGCCGAGCTCGCAGCGTTCGGGATTGCGTTGCACGATGCGTTGTGCCGCACTGCCGTGGCGCTCGACGACCCAGACTGTAACGTCGTGATCTTCTCGGCGCCGCTCGGCGTGGAGAACCTCGAGTACTTCACGTGGCACGCTAGAATCCAGCCGCGCCTCACGGTGCCCGGTGGGTTCGAGTTGGCGTCGGGGACGGCCATTACCACGATGGCGCCGGAGCAGACGGCGATGCTGTTGCGGAGCGTTGGCGTGTGAGTCCGGATCAGGAGAGTCCTGGCTCGTACCTGGAGTCCTGAGGCACCTTGACGGCCGGGATGCACTGGCTCGATGCTTAGTCGAGGGGGCGCGGTGGTCTGACTCTGGATCAGTAGACCCTAGCTCCCAGCAAGGAAAATCCCGAGTGAGTCAGGCCTTGTTTCCGCACGGTCTCACGCGACATTAGCGGCATCCGTCGAACCGCCGATGGCCTCGACGGCCCCGCTCGTGTTACGTTGTTCGGCGATGCCTCTAAACGATCCACTTCCGTTTCTACTCAAACTCCGCAGCGAGGAAACGCTTGACCGGCGGGGTTGGACATATACTTCGTATCGGCTGCGCGGGCTACTGCACTTCGTGGGTGAAATGCTCGTGTTCGAGTGGACGGCGACGCGACACACGCGGCGGGACCCGTGGGCCTCGTTCCCGGTCAAGGATGAGCCTGACAAGTCGCCCGTCGGCACCGTTGAGATTCCGCAGCGTGAGATTCTCCGGGCGCGGGTTCGTGGTGGATGGTGGGCGCCACGCTTGCAGCTGTGGGCTCGCGAGCCT
>JBDGYO010000173.1:0-6861 GCA_039584015.1 Gemmatimonadota bacterium
CGCACCACGATGTGACCGAACGCGTCGGCGCGCTCGGTTCCGATCTGCTCCACGCGGGGACCACCCTCCGGCACCTCGAGCGCCCGTGCGTCGCGGTACAGCCGCACCCAATTGTTGTAATGCGTGAACCCCCTCGCCTCCAGCCACTGGGGCAGCGCCGCCGGCTCGGCCTCCGGATGGAGCTGCATGAAGAAGCGGGGCACGTCGTGACCTGCAAAGTGGGAGATGATCTCGTCGATCTGTTCCTCGGTTGCGGGGCCGTCCAGCCCTAACCCGACGGCGCGGTTGTAGCCCAGCACGTCCACCTTTGAGGCATGCGCCACGACGGCGGACCCGATGGTGGCGATCCCGCTGCCCGCCAAGGCGACGGCCTCGAGCGGCAGATACCGGTACATCGCCCCCCAGGCCCGCGCCTCGTGCAGATCGAGGGAGCGGGAGAGCTCGGTGGAAAGGCTCACGCGACCAGCGGTACCTCCGGACGGTACATGCAGAACAGGCAGTCGGGATCGCCGCAGCACTCCTTCAGCCACTTGTTGCAGTTGGGACAGAGCTGCGACCAGTAGCCCAGGCTGAACGCGGTCGTGCTGCCGCAGGTGCTGCACGGCTCATTGGGCGTGATGTAGCCCGACATGATGCGGTCGTTGATGGTGACCGTCGCGTCGTTGTCGTTCTCGGTCATGCGCGGTTGCGGCATGCGTCGTCTCCTATGGTTCCAGCCTCTGAGGCCCTCACCGCACCACGCGCACCAGCTGATCTACCAGTAACCTGCCCCTTCCCGTCCGCACTTCGAGGTGCAGCTCTCCCGGCGCGTCAGGCACATACTCGAAGTCGTAGGTGTCCCCGATGCTCACCGTCTGTTCAGCTGTGAGCGGTACCATCTGGTGCGGCGGCAGGTCGAAGCCGTCCTTGGCCATCGGCCGCCACTGCACGGGGACCTCATCGCGCACCAGCCGCACGCTGAGGCGGGCATTCTGCACCGTGATGTTCATGAGCCGCAGCCGGTAGGCCGTGCCGACGCGGAACTCGGTCGGCTGTGGCTTGGGCGTGCCGTTGAGCCACACGCCGAACGACGGCGACGTGGACAGCAGCAGTACGCGATCCCGCTCTGGGGCCCACGCCTCACCCTCCTCTAGCACCACGAATGGACCGTACAGCCCGGCGGTCTGCTGGCGCATGTCGTTCACGTGAGTGTGGTACATGTAGCTCCCGGCACGCGGCGGCGTGATGCGCATCTCGAACGAGTCGCCGGGCAGGATCGCCGGGGTGAGGCGGTTCGGGTAGCCGCCTACGCCGGTCACCCCATCGAAGTAGCTCTCGATCTCGAGACCGTGCCAGTGCACCTGCGTCGGCTCGCTGGTGCGGTTGAGCACCATGACGCTGCTGGGCTCCCCCTCCCACAGCACGATGGGCGATCCCGGAATCCTCAGCGAGTCCGGCGCGGGCTCAGTATCCCCCTCCTGGAGCACGTACGCGAAGTGCGGCCGCTCGTCTCCCGCCACCGAGTCGGAGTGCACGAACAGCCTCAACTCCCGCCGCTTGGGCTCGTGGGGCACCCACCCCTCGGGCGGATTAACGTACATGCCGAGCATGAGCCCACCCATGCCCTCCACCACATGCTTGTGGGGATCGCCATCGTGGTGGCCCCGGAGGAGGTGCTCGTCGCGCTCTTCCCCGGTCTCGCGGTCGGGTCCCAGCGATGCGTTCGCGACGACGTGCCAGTTGAGGTGGCAGTGGAACACCCACCCACCCGGGCGGTCGGGCGACCAGGCGAGCGACATCGTGGTGCCCGGCAGCATCAGCTCGGTCACCGCCATGCGCTGCTGGCCCGAGTCGTAGACCGTGTCACGTCCGATGTCCCCGCGGGCGTTCACACGATAGAAGAAGCCGTGCAGGTGCATCGGGTGAGGGAACGGCGTGGCGTTGATGATGCGCCACCGCACCGAATCCCCCATCTCGTACGTAAGCCGCTCGGTGAGCGGCCACGGCCGACCGTTGATCACCAGGAACTCGACACCCCAGTCGGGCATGCCCTGGGCATTCTTCCCGCCGACCCAAACTCCCATAACGAACACACGGTCCAGCGGCACCGCATTGCCCTCCGCGGGGTCCACGATCAGCGCCCCGGTGAGCGGGCTGTCCTCGTAGAACCGTTCCTCGAACGGTGCTCCGGTGGTGGTTCCCCAGTAGTAGAAAGTGCCCACGGCATCCGCCGAGAAGCGGACCTCGCGGAGCTCTCCGGGGGGAACCACGAGGCTATCTGCGGCGTCCGCCTGCCGGGACGAGAGGCCGTGCACCACCAGCGTGGAATCCAGCGGATTCCGCACGCTCACATGGATCTCGGTCCCAAGGGGAACGCGGATCATGGGACCGGGCGTCTGCGGAGCCTCGCCCTGTTCGGCGAAGGCCACGACCTCACCACCCGGCTCGTCCGCTCCGAGCAGGTGCCACACGCCGCGTTCCAGCGTGAGCCGCAAGGTGAGCACCCCGTTCTGCAGCGTACCCGCCGGCTCGACGTTGTCGTTGAAGCGAACCGTGGGAAGCTCGTCGTCGGGTCGCGCGGAAGTGAGTGCGGCAGTGAAAAGGACTGCGGTCGCGAGGGCGAGTCCAGCACGCATGCCGACGGGGCGCGCCACGCGACTAGATCCTCACTTCGCTGATCTGAACGCTGGGCTCGACCTGCGCGAAGTTCGGAATGTCGCCCATGATGGCTTCCGCGTGAGGTCCGAAGCTGGCCTGGAATGCGTCGACCGTATCGAAGTACAGATGTCCCATGGCCGCGTACGTCGCGGCGGATCCGGGCTCCCCACCGGCCAGGCCCTCCTCCACCGCGATGCCCTTGCATGCATTCCCGAGCTTCTCCCGTACCATGGGAACGTGAGTCTCGCAGTAGTACCCCATGTCGAACGAAGCGCCTTCGGTGTTCGGGTAGAGCACGCTGACCTTGATCATTGCTTCCTCGCTTTCATGCCGTATGACGGTTATCCAGTTTCTTCACTCACTGCCCCACCCGTTGTTGCATCTCTTCGAGCCAGTTGAGCACTATGTACACCTGCCGCGGTGCCGACTCGGGCGGCGTCTTCACCATCAGGAAGCGCGAGCCGTCGGGGGCGACGTCGTACGAGTTCGAGTTGCCGCCCGCCCACCCGTAGTTTCCCTCGAACAGCACCCGCGGAGAGCCGGGCTCCCCCGACACGGGGTCGATCGCCGCCGCCAGCACTCGGGTGCGATGGCGATAGACCAGCTCGGCACCGCCCCGCGTCCATTTCGGCTCCACTCCCCCTTCCGTCGAGACCTGTACGCGCCCGCCTTCCGGGTTGGGGTAGGCCTGAACGTAGATCTCCGCCCGTCCCGACTCGTCGGACATGTAGGCAATCCAGCGCCCGTTGGGAGAGAACACGGCCAGGCCCTCACGATATGGCGTCTGGAGAAACGGCGTGGGATCGCCGCCGCCGTCCAGCGGTAGCAGCCAGATGTCGGCATCGGGATTGGTCTCGGTGAACGCGAGCATCGCACCGTCCGGCGAGATGGACGTGGCATGCTTGTCGCTCCCAGTGCTGTGCAGCACCTCCTCGGACGTGCTGCCGTCCGTGGCGCGCCAGAAGAGATCGAACTGCGGCTGCTCCACGTGGTAGATCACCCTGCGCCCGTCGCGCGTCCAACGTGGACCGAAAGCCGAGGCGTCCTGCCGCGTGAGCCGCGTAAGCAGGCCGCGCCGCAGCTCGTAGATCCACACGTCATCCGTCCCATCGTAGATCGACAGGGCGATGCGTCGGCCATCGGGGGACAGGGCCGGGCTGGAGTAGATCCCGCGCTCCGGCATGACCGGCTCCTCGCGGCCGGTGCGATCCACCCAAACGAGCTGGCGCGGCGGGTTGAACAGCGTATCCGGCACGTACACCATCGCCCCGTTGCCGCTCACTGCGAAAGCGGCCCGGCCGTCGGGAACGACGTGTGCCACCTCCTCCAGCACCGGCACCGGCGGCCCCGTCACCTGCAGGCGGTCGACGTCGAACGGCACCGTGAGGATCGTCCCCGCTCGCAGGTAGGAGATGTGGCCTGTCGGCAGATAGCGCGCGAACGTACCGCCCTCGATCAGCGTCGTGACATCCCCGTTCTCGAGTGAGAGCACCGCGATGCGCGCTCGGTCGATGGGCGTCGAGAAGTTCGTGAACAGCACATGCTTCTCGCCGGGCAGCAGCTGCGGCCACCAGTGACCCAGCTCTCCTTTTGTCTGATCTGGCGTCGTGAGCTGCTCGCCCTCACCACCACCAGCGGCGACCCGCCACAGGCCGCTCAGGTAGTTGCGGGTATAGACGATCGTGTCGTTCGTACCCCAGGTTCCGCCGCCCCACGTCGCCTCGGTGATGTCCAGTACCGTTCCATCATCCAGACGCACCTTCTTGAGGCTCTGCTCCTGCGTGAACCCGACCCACTCGCCATCGGGAGAGAAGAACGCCGTCGTACCGTCTTCCGTGCCGGGAATCGGGACGAACCCGATGCGGTCCATGTGGTGGATGTACAGCCGCCCGCCGCCGGCACCGAACCCGAGCACGACGAGCTTGCTGCCGTCGCGCGGCACGGCGATTTGCGCGTCGGCCAGCTGGACGCCGGCCGGAAGCTCCACGGCGAAGCGAACCGGTAGACGCGGCGCGGGCTCCGAGTCGCTCAGCATCCCGCGTGCCGCGAACCCGAACGCGAGCGCCGCGAGGATCGCGGCGGCCTTGGGCAGGTGGCGGCGCCATGCAGGGCCGGCCGGCGCTGCCTCGCCTCGCACGTCGGCAGCGACCGGGGCCGTCGCAATGATCACCCCCTTGCCCGTGAGCGCGTCGGCGAACTCGGCGGCCGTGTGGAACCGGTCGGCCGGCAGCTTGGCGAGCGACTTCTCGACTGCCCCCGCCACGTGCGGCGGCACCGTGTCACGGTGCACCGTCACAGACGGCGCCTTCTCGGTGATCACCTTGGCCACGATCGCCTGCGCGGTGCTGCCGGTGTAGGGCGGATCGCCGGAGAGCATCTCGTACAGCATGGCGCCGAGCGAGTACACGTCGCTGCGCGCGTCCAGCTCGCGGTCGCCCATCGCCTGCTCGGGGCTCATGTAGTGCGGCGTGCCGATCGAGAGGCCGGTCTCGGTGAGCCGCGTGCCGCCCGCCTGCGAGACGGCGAGCGCGATGCCGAAGTCCACCACCAGCGGCTGCCCGTCGTGCACCAGGATGTTCTCGGGCTTGATGTCGCGGTGGATCACGTCGTGCCGGTGGGCGTAGTCGAGCGCCGCCGCCACCGAGCGGGTGATCTCCAGCGCCTCCTCGATCCCCAGCTGCTTGTCGTGGTCCATCTTGGTGCGCAGCGTCTCCCCCTCCACGTAGGGCATCACGTAGAACAGGAAGGAGTCCGCCTCCCCCGAGTCGTGCAGCGGCAGGATGTGCGGGTGCTGCAGGTTGGCGGTGACCTTGATCTCGTTGAGGAACCGCTCGGCGCCGATCACCGCCGCCAGCTCCGGCTTGAGCACCTTCACCGCCACCTTGCGGTCGTGCTTCAGGTCCTGCGCCAGATACACGGTGGCCATCCCGCCTGCCCCGAGCTCGCGCTCGATGACGTAGCGGTCGGCCAGTGCGGCCTTGAGTTGTTCGGTGATTTCAGGCATCCTGGGCAATCTCCAGACCGGCTTTCCCGAGGCCGTCGATGACCTGTTCGACGAGTCCGGGGTCCATCCACTTCCCGAGTTCCCCGAGTTCCTCCCGTGCAATTTGCGCGAAGTCTGGCTTCTGGGCGTGCAGCTCCGACAGCGCTCTCTGCGCCGCCTCCTGCTCGCCCAGCTGCCCGTATGCGGCCGCGAGCGCGATGTGTGTGTAGAAGTAGCTCGGCATGTTGAACTTCAAGGCGACCTCGAGCGCGGCGTGGTAATCCTCCTTGCGGTACGCGTTGAAGAACGCACTGAAGCGGTACCAGCCGGGGTGATGGGGGTTGAGCTGCATAGCCTGCTCGGCAAGAGCACCTCCGCGTTCCCAGTCCCCGGCATAGGCCATGAGGATGCCCATGAAGGCGGTGGTGCAGCCGTCCATGGGATTGAGAGCGATGGCGCGATCCGCAGCGTTCCGAAAGGCGATAGGCGAGGTGATTGGACGGCGCCGCGGCGACGGCTTTCCGCGCCGCGTCGAGGGCCCGACCGAGCGGGTCCGGTCTCACATTGAACCCGTGCTTGTGCTCCTCCGCATACACGTTCGACAGCATGGCCCAGGCGTCCGCGTTGTCCGGCGCCGTTTCGACGGCCCGCTCCAGCCCGGCCCGGACCGCGGTAATGCGCGCGATGTACCCGAAGCCGCGCAGCACCATCTCGTACGGACTCAGCGTCGCGGGGTCTCGACTGCGGAGGGACTCACTCATGGTGTGCGGCAACACGCCGTGCATGTCGGCCACAGTTGAGACAACGCGCGGGACCACGTCGTCCTGCAGCTCGAATACTGCCTCTGGACTGAAGGAGCGGTCGTACGATTCGGCCCAGAGGTGCACTCCGGTATTCGCGTCCACGAGCTGGACCGCGACGCGCAGCCTGCCTCCCGCCTGGCGCAGGCTCCCCTCCATCACGTAGCGCGCGCCGAGCTCTCTGCCTACGGAGCGCACGTCGATACCCTCACCAGCATATCGCGCGGTGGAGCTGCGGGCGATGACCCTGAGATAGGAGAATCGGGACAGTCCCGTCACGATCGCTTCGGACAACCCCTCGGCCAGCGCACTGACGTCGGCGTCGCCACCGCCGTACTTGAATGGAAGCACCGCGACCCAGAAACCCTCGGCGGCGCGCGTGGCTCCGGTGTCGTCTGTGGCCCCGTCGGCACCTGCCGGCCGCGCCAGCGCGTCGCACCA
>JBDGYO010000174.1:0-6753 GCA_039584015.1 Gemmatimonadota bacterium
ATGTTCGGCGACATGATGGTCGAGGTGTACGACGAGCAGGGCAACCTGGTCAACACGGCGCCGGGCGGGAAGCGGCGCGGCCTGAACCGCGTGCCGTTTCCGACGCGGATGAAGCCGCCCAAGGTGCCGGCGGCGGGTTCGCTCGTCCAGTCGCCCGGGGCGTTCACCGGACCGCGGCTGCCCGAAGGGACCTACTCGGTACGGCTGATCAAAGGCAACGACACCTACGAGAGCTCGGTCACCCTGGTACCCGATCCGCGCTCCACGGCGACTCCTGAGGATCGCCAGGTACAGTACCAAACGGCGCTCCTGCTCTATGGCATGGTGGGCCGCCTCGGTTACGTCGTTGATGCCCTGGTCAGCCTGCGGGACCAGGCACGGGAACGCGCCGAGGCACTCGGGCGTGGCCGCACGACGGATCGGTTGAACCAGTACGCGGACCGGCTGGAGGCGTTCCGCGGGGAAATCGTGTCCACCTCGACGGCCGGATTCTGGTCGGGCGAAGAGTTCCTGCGTGAGAAGCTGGTGGATCTCTACGGGGCGGTGAACGGGTACGAAGGTCGCCCCACCGACTCGCAGCTGGAGCGCATCGCCGTGCTGGAGACGCAGCTGGTGCAGGCCGAGGAGGGTTTCGGGGAATTCATCGGGCGCGATCTCGAGAATCTCAACCGGCAGCTCGAGCGCAGCCAGCAGGAGCCGCTCACCCTGCTGACGAAGGAGGCGTGGGAGAGTCAGTAGGCGCCGGGCACCCCTGCTGTTGCATGGGCCCCGCAGCCGAAGGTAAGGCTGCGGGGCTCATCTCATTATGCGGCGTCGGCGGACTGGCCGCCGCTTGCCCGGCGCGTATTCTTTAGGTGGCGACGTAAGGGGACGACCAATGGCACAGACGACGGATGTCGTGATCATCGGCGCGGGGATCATGGGGTGTGCGACGGCCTACCATCTGGCGCAGCGTGGGGTGCGGGTGGCCGTCCTGGAGAGGGACACGGTGGGCGCTGGGGGAACGGGACGCTCCTCCGCCATCATCCGGCAGCATTACTCCAACGAGCTCACGGCCCGCATGGCACTGCACTCCTTGCGCGTCTTCCAGCAGTGGGACGACCGGGTCGGTGGTGAGTGCACTCCTTGCGCGTCTTCCAGCAGTGGGACGACCGGGTCGGTGGTGAGGTGGGGTTCGAGCAGACCGGTTGGGTTGCCCTGGCCGATGCCCGTAACCGGGAGGGGCTCGAGGCCAACGTGAAGTTGCAGCAGAGCTTCGGGATCCAGACGTCACTCATCGGTGTGGAGGAACTCGTCGAGCTGGTGCCGGGGCTGGAAGTCGCAGACGTCGGTGCGGTGGCACACGAACCCGAGAGTGGCTACGCCGATCCGCATCTCACCGTGAACGGCTACGCCGAGGCGGCCAAGCGGCACGGCGCGACCATCATCGTGGACTGTGAGGTGACGGGGATCCGCCTGGCCGGCGACAAGGTGGTGGGGGTGGACTCCACCAAGGGGTCGTTCGATGCTCCCGTCGTGGTGAACTGTGCCGGGCCGTGGGGCGCCCGTGTGGCTGCGCTGGCTGGAGTGGAGGTGCCGATCGACTCCTGCCGGGTGCAGGTGGCGCTGTTCCGACGCCCCCCCAACTTCGTCACCCATCCCGTGGTGATGGACCTGGTCAACGGCGTCTATTTGCGGGCCGAGACGGGCAACCTCACGATGGTGGGCTCGATCGACCCGGGTGAGGCGAGCGCCATCGTGGATCCCGACGACTATGCCGAGCACTCCGACACGGAGTTCGAAATGGCGATGGGTGAGCAGTTCGTGCGCCGCTGCCCACCCATGGAAGCGAGCGAGAGCATGGGCGGCTACGCGTCGCTCTACGCCGTCACGCCCGATTGGCATCCCATCATCGATGAGCTGCCGCCGGGGAGCGGCTGCTACGTCTGCTCGGGGTTCAGCGGGCACGGCTACAAGCTGGGACCCGCCGTGGGGCTCATGACCGCCGACCTCGTCACCAAGGTGAGCGACCCCGAGTTTTCAGCGGACCTCTTTCGCCTCAGCCGCTACGAGGAGAACGCGCCCGTGCGAGGGCAGTACGAGTACAGCATCGCCGGATGAGTGCAGGGACCGATCCTCACGTCGTCGTGGTCGGAGGAGGTGTAATCGGCGTCTCCTGTGCCTACTTCCTCGCGCGGCGCGGCGCGCGCGTCACGCTGCTGGAGCGCGACGAGATCGGCAGCGGCGCCTCCTCTGGCAACGCGGGGTGTATCGCTCCCGGCCACGGGCCGATCAACAAGCCGGGCCGGGTGAAACAGGCCCTGACGTCCCTGCTGGACGACACCAGCCCCCTCTACATCGCTCCACGGTGGGATCCCGAGCTGATGCGTTGGCTGCGCCTGTTCGGCCGGTTCTGCAGTGCCGAACACCAGGAGCACGCGCTGCGGGCGTTGGCCCCGCTGAGCCGTGAGACGATCGGGCTGTTTCGGGAGCTGGTGCGGGGCGAGGCGATCGACTGCGGCTATCGGTCGGAGGGGTACTACGAGGTGTTCCTCACCAAGAAGGCGCTGGCGGCTGCCACGCACGAAGCGACGCTCATCCGGCAGCACGGTTTCCGTGCCGACCCCCTGAGTGGTGCCGCGATGCGCGAGCGGGAGCCCGCGCTCAACGACCGCGTCGTCGGGGCGGTGTTCCTGCGCGACGGCGCCACCATCAATCCGCACCGGTTCGTGACCGGGCTCGCCGAGCGGGCGGGCCGCTATGGGGCCGCGGTGCGCACCGGGGTGGCGGTATCGGCTGTCGCGACCAGGGGCCGCGAGGTCACGGGCGTGGAGACGGCCGCGGGGGACACGATTCCCGCCGACGTCGTGGTGCTGGCCACCGGCGCATACAGCCTCGAGCTGGCGCATGGGATTGGCTGCCGTTACCCCCTGCAAGCCGGCAAGGGATATCATCGCGACCGGACGATCCGCGAAGGGGAGACGCCGGCGTTGCAGGCGACGTGCATGCTGGGGGAGCGATCGGTGTTCTGCACGCCCATGGACGATTCCGTGCGGTTCGCCGGTACCATGGAGTTCTCGGGCGTGAATCACGAGATGCGCCGGTCCCGCCTGGAGCAGCTCACCACGTCTGCCCAGCAGTACCTCACCGGCGTCGGGGAGGCCGAAGCGCACTCGGAGTGGTGCGGGCTGCGCCCGTGCATCGCCGACGGTCTGCCGGTCGTGGGACCGGTGCCCGGCTACCGGGGCGCGTACGTCGCTACCGGGCACGCGATGTTGGGGCTCACACTGGGGCCGGTCACGGGCAGGCTCGTCAGTGAGTACGTGCTCGACGGCAAGCCCTCGCTGGATCTCACGGCCCTGCGCCTCGAGCGGTTCGGCGGATGAGGCTCGTCAGCACCGGTGGGCACGCCCCGGTCGCGGATCTCCGGACGGCGCTGTTCGAGGGCCTGGCCCCCGACGGGGGACTGTACCTGCCGGAGCGGCTCGAACCGCTCGACGCGTCGACCATCGGCGACCTTCACGGCGCTCAGCTGGAGGAGACCGCGCTCACCGTGGCGCGACAGCTGTGGGGAGACGATACCGAGGGTGCCCACCTGGCCGAGGTGATCGGTGAGGCGCTGAACTTCCCCATACCGCTCGTGCAGCTCGATGAGCGCACGTACGTGCTCGAGCTGTTTTACGGTCCGACGTTCGCGTTCAAGGACGTGGGCGCGCGCTTCATGGCCCGACTCACGGCCGGCTACCGCGGCCGTGAGGACGGGATCCTCACCGTGCTGGTCGCCACCTCAGGGGATACCGGTGGGGCGGTGGCCGACGCCTTCCTCGGGCTGCCGAACATTCGGACGGTGGTGCTCTACCCCGAGGGACAGGTCAGCCCGCTCCAGGAGCGGCAGTTCACCACCCTCGAGGGAAACGTGCAGGCGCTCGCCGTGTCGGGTACGTTCGATGACTGCCAGCGGCTCGCGAAGGAGGCGTTCGCCGATCGGGAGTTGCGGCGCAGCCTGCGTCTCACGTCTGCCAACTCGATCAACATCGGGCGGTTGCTGCCGCAGGTCTTCTACTACTTCCATGCGTGGACGCAGCTGCGGGGAGAGGGGGAGATCGTGGTGTGCACGCCGTCGGGCAACTTCGGCAATCTCACCGCGGGCCTCATGGCCAAGCGGCTGGGGCTCCCGGTGGCGGGGTTCGTTGCGGCGACCAACGTCAACGACGTGGTGCCCGAGTACCTGGCGACGGGCACCTTCAGCCCACGGCCCTCCGTGCGTACGATCTCCAGCGCCATGGACGTGGGGAATCCGAGCAACTTTGCCCGCATGCTGGCGCTGTACGACCACGACGTTGAGGCCATGCGACGCGACGTCAGTGGCTCGGCGCATACCGACGACGCCACCCGCCATGCCATCACGGAAGTGTTCGAGGCGCACGACCGGGTGCTGGATCCCCACTCGGCGGTGGCGTACCTGGCCTCGCGGGCCGTGTTGCAGGATCGGCCGAGTGCGCGGGTGATATTCCTTGCCACGGCGCACCCAGCCAAGTTTGCGGAGGTCGTGGAGCCCGTGATCGGGCGGCCGGTTCCGATGCCCAGCCGACTTGCGGCGCTGCACGATGGGAAGCGCCGTATGACACACGTGGGGCCAACGCTGGGCGAGCTCGAGCAGGTGTTGCAGGCGGGGGTCACGTCGTGATCGCCGCCACCCCCGAGAGAACCAAGGAGGCCGGAGCATGAGAAGTGTGATCCGCGTGATCGCGTGTGCCGCAGCGCTCGGCGCCGTCGCGCGTGCGCTCCCAGCACAGGAGGACGCCCAGGCGCAGCTGCACACCCTGTTCGAGGAGGCCTGGGACTCCGACCTGCGGGAGTACCCAGTGTTCGCCACAGCCGTGGGAGACCTCCGCTACAACGACCGCCTGCGCTCCGTGGCGCCGGACGATCACGCGCGGCGGGCTGCGGCGAGTCGGGTGTTTCTGGAGCGGCTCCGGGCAATCGATCGCTCGGCCCTCGACGTCACCGACCGGGTGAGCTACGACATGTTCGAGCGCCGGCTCGAGGACGCGCTCACGGATTTCACGTTCCGCGGCTACGAGATCCCCATCACGGCCGATGCCGGGTTCCACGTCGCGTTTGCCAGGATGCCGCAATTCGTGCCGCTGTTCACGGCCGAGGACTACGAGGACTATATCGCGCGCCTGCGGGCGTTCCCCAGCTACGTGCGGCAGAACATCGAGAACATGCAGGCCGGACTGGCGCGCGGCTTCTCGATGCCGCGCGTCGTGCTCGAGGGATACGAGGTCACGATCGCGTCCCACGTGGTGGACGACCCCACTGAGAGCATGTTCTACGGGCCGTTCGCGTCGTTCCCGCGCTCGATTCCGGCCGGGGAGCACGCGAGGCTGGAGGCCGCAGGGCGAGCGGCGATCGCCGAGGCCGTCGTGCCAGGGTATCGGGCCTTCCTCGAGTTCATGACCGGCGAGTACATGCCAAGCACCCGGACGACCATCGGCGCCTCGGAGATGCCGGACGGGCAGGAGTACTATGCGTATCTGGTGCGCTACTTCACCACGCTCGAGCTCACAGCCGAGGAAGTACACGAGATCGGACGCCGCGAGGTGGAGCGGATCCGCGCGGAGATGGAGGCGATCATCGAGCAAGTGGGGTTCGGCGGGACCTTCGCCGAGTTCCTCGAGTTCCTCCGCACCGACCCGCAGTTCTACGTAGACACCCCCGAGGCCCTGCTGCGTGAGGCTTCGTTCATCGCGAAGCGGATGGACGGCAAGCTGCCCTCGCTGTTCAAGACGCTGCCGCGTCTGCCGTACGGGGTCGCGCCAGTGCCCGACCACCTGGCGCCCAAGTACACGGGAGGTCGCTACGTGGGGCCCGCCGAGGGGAGCACCGAGCCGGGATACTACTGGGTCAATACCTACAACCTCCCGGCGCGGCCGCTGTACACCCTTGCGGCTCTCACCTTGCACGAAGCCGTGCCGGGGCATCACCTCCAGGGTTCGCTCACCCGCGAGCTGAAAGGCCTTCCCGAGTTCCGTCGCCGCAGTTACATCAATGCCTTCGGTGAGGGGTGGGGGCTCTACTCGGAGTGGCTGGGGATCGAGGCGGGGATCTACACCGATCCATACAGCAACTTCGGGCGCCTCACCTACGAGATGTGGCGGGCCTGCCGCCTCGTGGTGGACACCGGGATCCACGCCTTCGGGTGGACCCGAGATGAGGCCATGGACTTTCTCGCCTCCAATACGGCGCTGTCGCTGCACGAGGTACGCACGGAGACCGACCGCTACATTTCGTGGCCGGGGCAGGCACTCTCCTACAAGATTGGTGAGTTGACCATCCGGGAGTTACGCGGCCGGGCGGAGGAAGTGTTGGGCGCGCGCTTCGACGTGCGCGAATTCCACGATGTGATCCTGGGCCAGGGCACGGTGCCGATGAGCGTGCTGGAGGACCAGGTGAATGCCTACATCGAGGCTGAATTGGCACAGGGGAGCGAGCGATGACCAACGAGCGGGTGAGCCGGCGTGACGTGTTGAAGGCCGGCCTCGCGGGGGTAGGTGCCGCGGTGCTGGGTGAGGCGTGCAGTGCCTCCCAGGCGCCGCAGGTGACACCGACTGGGCGCGCGCCGGGACAGGCGCCGGAGCATCCGTTCGCCGCGCCGCCGCTGGACGTGGTGCGCATCGGGTTCGTGGGGGTCGGCGGGATGGGCACGGTGCACTGCCGCAACCTGTTGCGCATCGAGGGCGTCCAGCTCACCGCCGTGTGCGACATCGT
>JBDGYO010000175.1:0-5700 GCA_039584015.1 Gemmatimonadota bacterium
GGGTATCGATCAGCGCGCGCAGCCCGACGGTGACGTCGCGGGCCTGCACCTCGGGGATGCGGACGACCGCCTTGAGCCGCTCGGGCTGCACCACCTTGGCCAGCGTCTGGCCTGGCAGCACCCACTGTCCCTCCTCCACCGAGATCTCCTGCAGCACGCCGGGGCTGCCAGCCACCACGCGCATCGACACAATGCGCTCGCGGTGAAACCTCACGATGTTCTGGAGCCGCGTCACTTGCGACTCCTGCACCGCCAGCTGCTCCCCGATGGCGCCGGCCTGGATCGCCAACCGCTGGCGCTCGATCTCGAGGCGCGTGGCCAGCTCCTCCGCCCGCTCCTTGGCGGTCTGAGCCTCCGACGCGGCCATGAGATTGCGCTGCACCAGCTCGTCGGCCGCATCGGCGTTGCGCTTCGCCTCCAGGTACTGGGTGCGCGTCGACGCCACGACCGCCTCCTGGTTGAGGCGTCCCGTCTCGAGTGTGGTGCGGAGGGTGACGAGTTGGGCCTGGGCGGACGACAGCTGCCGCTCGGCCTCGAGCAACTCGAGCTGGACGTCTGGATTGCTGAGCTCCAGCAGGACGGTGCCCGGTTCCACCCGGGTGCCCGGATCGAGGTAGCGCCGCTCCACGCGGCCGGCAGTCACTGCGGGCACCCAGCGGATCTGCTCGGGGACGAGCGTGCCGGGGCCACGCACCTGGCGCAGCATGGTGCCGCGCCGCACGACGTCGACGAACACGGTGGAGCGATCCACCGAGGGGGCGGCCGGCTGGATCCCGAACACGGCGATCGCCACGAACGCAATGGCCGTGAAGGCGCCGGCGCCGTACACGTACTTCCGCTTCCGCTTGCTCCGAGGCGCGCGTGGAATGTCCAAGCGGCTCTCCTTCCCAGGTCCCGCCGGGATACCTCTTCCCACTGAGGCCCTACGCGATCGAGATCGGGAAGTTTCCGCGGCGCTTGGGCTTAGGCGCCAAAGAGGCCCGCCGGCAATTGCCAGCGGGCCTCTTTCAATTGCGCCTCTATCGCAAGCTACTCGTACCTGAGCGCCTGCACCGGATCCACCAGCGTGGCGCGCCGCGCCGGCACGTACGTCGCCAGCATGCCGGCCACGAACAGCACCAGGGAGATCAGGAAGAAGATCATCGGATCCCAGGGCTCCACCTCGAACAGCACGATCTCGAGCCCGCGCGACAGCAGCGCGGCGATGCCCAGCCCCAAGAACAGCCCGATGCCGAGCTGCACCAGGCCCTGGCGCATGACCAGCTTCATCACGTCGCCCGCCTGGGCGCCCAGCGCCATCCGCACGCCCAGCTCCTGCGTGCGGCGGCTCACCGAGAAGGCCATCACGCCGTACAGGCCCACGGCGCCGAGGAAAAGGGCCACCCCGCCGAACACCATGAACAGCACGCCGAAGACCCTATAGAACCAGGTGTTTTCGGCAATCGCCGTGTCGAGCGTTCTGACCCAGTACAGCGGCAGGTCGGAGTCGATGCCGATCACCTCGTCGCGCACCATCGGCGCGAGGCTCATCGCGGCGCCTCCAGCCGCGCGCATCGAGATGCTGAGGAAGCGGGCGTCGTTCTGCGCGAGTGGGACGTAGACCCCTTCCGGATCATTGTTGTCCGGGCCCCCGAGATACATGTCCTGCACCACGCCCACGATCGTGACCCAGGGCTCCTCGGACTCCGAGTCACCCAGGCGAATGCGTCGCCCGATGGGGCCCTCGCCCGGGAAGTAGCGCTCCGCGAACGGCTCGTTCACGATCGCGACTGGGAGATTGTCGCGCGAGTCCTGCGTGCCGAAGTCACGTCCCTGCAACACGCTCACGCCGTAGGTCTCGAAGTGCCCCGGCGTCACCATCATGCGCCGCGTGAGCGGATAGTCACGGTCGGCCTCATACGTCTCGCCTTCCACCGCGAAGCGCCAGCGTCCGCTCCCAAGGGCGGGCAGGCCGGACGACAGGGACGCCTTGGCCACCGCAGGCTGCGCGTCGAGCCGCATGACCAGCTCGTCGAAGAACTGGAGCCGCGAGGTCGTATCCGGGTAGTCGCCCTCGAACAGCCCCACGCGCGCCGTGAGCACGTCCTCGGTGGCGAAGCCAAAGTCCACGTTGCGCAGCTGCACGATGCTCTTCACCATGAGCCCGGCGCCGACCAGCAGGCCGCACGACATCGCAATCTCGGCCACCACGAGCCCTTTGCTGAGCTTGCCCATGCGCAGGCTGGAGGTGCCGCGTGACTCGTCCTTGAGGATCTCGTTCACCTTGGCGCCCGAGGCCTTGAGTGCGGGCAGGATGCCGGCCGCGACGGCTGCCACCAGTGCCAGGCCGATCGCGAACAGCAGCGCCACGGTATCGATGCGAATGTCGATCCAGAACGGTGGATCGGTGGGGGCGATCGCGTTGTTGAACAGGCGCACGCCCGCCCAGGCGATGGACAGCCCCACCGCGGCGCCGACCGCCGCGAGCGTGAACGTCTCGGACAGGAACTGCAGCACGATGCGGAACCGGCTGGCCCCCAGCGCGGAGCGGATCGCCATCTCCTTGCTGCGCACCGAGACACGGGCGAGCAGCAGGTTGGCCACGTTCACGCAGGCGATGATCAGCACCAGGAAGACCGCCGCCAGCATGGTGTAGAGCATGCGGGCCGGCTCCTCGCCGATGTACTCCTCGGTGTACGGCTTGATCACCGTGCCCACGCCCTCGTTGGTCTCGGGATACTCCATCTCGAGCCGGCGCGCGATGGTGGCGAGCTCGGCCGCGGCCTGGTCCTTCGACACACCGTCCTTGAGCCGGCCGAACACCTCCAGCGTGATCCCGTCGCCCCGCTCGATCTCGGACAGGTCCTGGCGATGCGGTAACCACAGCTCGTGGCTCATGGGGAACAGGAAGCCCTCCGGCATCACGCCGATCACGGTCGTGACCTCGCCGTTCATCCGCACGGTCCGCCCGATGACCTCACGGTCCCCGTCGAACCGGTTCTGCCACAGGTTGTAGCCCAGGATCAGCGTCTGCTGGGCACCGGGCTCGTCATCCTGGTCGATGAACGTGCGGCCGATCACCGGACGCACGCGCAGCATCTCGAACCCGCCGGCCGTCATGAAGGCGCCCGAGAACCGCTCCGGCCGCCCGTCGAGCCCGCTCAGGTTCGCGGTGCCGGTGTAGAACGACGCGATGTCCTCGAACGAGGTCTGCTGCGCCCGCCAGTCCTGGAAGTCGTGCATCGTGACTTCCATGCTCTCGATGTCCTCGGACAGGTTGTTGCGCTCGAGGTGCATGATGCGGTGCGGCTCCTCGAACGGGAGACCGCGGTGCAGCGCGCCGTACGTGATCGAGAACATCGTGGTGGTGAGCCCGATTCCCAGAGCGAGGGCGATCACCGAGACCGCCGTGTTGCCCGGGGTCTTGAGCAGCATGCGGGCGCTATATCTGAGATCCTTCCACAGGGATTCCATGCGGCGCCCCTAGCCGTTCACGGCCCGCTTCAACTCGAAGCCGGCCTCCTCGAGCTCGTGCTGCTTCTTGCCGTTGCCGTTCTCTTCCCTGACGATCCGGCCGTCGAACAGGTGAATGGCCCTGTCGGCGTGGTCCGCGTAGCGCGGATCGTGCGTCACCATGCAGATCGTGGCGCCCTCACGGTGCAGCTCGTCGAGCAGGTTCATCACCGCCTCGCCGTTCTTCGAGTCCAGATTGCCCGTGGGCTCGTCGGCCAGGAGGATGAGCGGCCGCCCCGCGATGGCGCGGGCCACGGCGACGCGCTGCTGCTGCCCACCGGAGAGCTGTGAGGGGTAGTGCTTGGTGCGGTGCGACATCCCCACGCGCTCCAGCGCCTGCTCGACCTGCTGCTGGCGCTCGGGCTTGGGGATGTTCCGGTAGGTGAGCGGCAGCTCGACGTTCTCTCGCACGGTGAGATCACCGATCAGGTTGAACGCCTGGAAGATGAAGCCGATCTGCCGGTTGCGGACGTAGGCGCGGTCGCGTCCCGACAGGTTCGAGACCGGCTCCCCGTTCAGGTAGTACGCGCCGTCGCTCGGGGTGTCGAGCAGGCCCAGGATCGACAGCAGCGTGCTCTTGCCGCATCCCGACGGGCCGGCGATGGCAATGTACTCACCTTCCTTGATCTCCAGGTTCACGCCGGCCAGCGCGTGCGTCTCCACTTCGTCCGTGTAGAAGACTTTTTTCAGGCCGTCGAGCTTGATCATTTTGGCTCCTTGTTTACCTCAGCCGTAGTCGATCTTCGTCGTCCCACTGGGACATGTCCGACAGAATCACCCGATCCCCCGCCACCAACCCTTCGAGAATCTCGATCGTGTTCACTGAGCCGCGTCCCAACCGCACGCGCACCCGCTCCGCGAAGCCACCGTCGGCGCTCAGGCGAAACAGGCCGACGGTGCTGTTCGACTGCCCGAACACCGGTCGCCCCAGGTGCAGCACATTCTCCAGGCGCTCGATCTCGACCATGCCGTCGACGGAGAGATCGGGCCGCGCGCCGGGGGGCAACTCGCCATGCAGCGCCACGTCCACGTTTACCGCGCCGCTCTGCACGGCGGGGTCGATGCGGATCACGCGGCCGGGAATGGTGTCGGTGCGGGTATCGATCAGGGCGCGCAGGCCAACCGTGACGTCGCGCGCCTGCACTTCGGGAATGCGTAGCACTGCCTTGAGCCGCTCGGGCTGCACCACCTTGGCCAGCGTCTGGCCGGGCAGCACCCACTGCCCTTCCTCCACCTGGATCTCCTGCAGCACGCCTGGCGTGCCGGCCACGACGCGCATCGAGGCGATCCGCTCGCGGTGGAACTGGACGATGTTCTCCAACCGCTCGACCTGCGACTGCTGGACCTCGAGCTGCGCCCCGATCGCGTCGCTCTGGATCTGGAGGCGCTTGCGCTCGATCTCCACTCGGGTGGCCAGCTCTTCAGCACGCTCCTTGTCGGTCAGCGCCTCGGATGCGGCCATCAGGTTGCGCCGCACCAGCTCCTCGGCGGCCTCCGCGTTGCGCTTGGCCTCCTGGTATTGGGTCTGGGTCGACGCCACGACCGCCTCCTGGTTGAGGCGCGCCGTCTCGAGCGTGGTGCGGAGGTTGACGAGCTGGGCCTGCGCGGCCGACAGCTGGCGCTCGGCCTCGAGCATCTCCAGCTGGACGTCGGGATTGCTGAGCTCCAGCAGCACCGTGCCGATCTCGACCCGGGTGCCCGGCTCCACGTAGCGGCGCTCGACCCGGCCGGCGGTGACCGCCGGAACCCAGCGGATCTGCTCGGGCACCAGCGTGCCCGGGCCGCGTACCTGGCGCAGCATGGTGCCGCGCTTCACGACGTCGACGAACACGGCGGAGCGGTCCACCGAGGGAGCCGCCGGCCCGATACCCATGACGGCCACCGCCACGAAGGCGAAGACGGCCGCGGCACCGGCGCCGTAGAGGTACTTCTTCTTTTGCTTTCGCGGTGCCCGTGGGATGTCCACGATAGCCCCCGGATCTGGTGGGTGCTTCACCTAACCGATTGCCATAGTTGCACTTGTGTCAATCTGGAACGGACACGTCGGCTTTCGGTCTCGGTGGCACTACGCGGGGGGGGTTGGGGAAGTTTCGCCCCAGCAGGAACTTGCGGTCGGGACACCTCGCAACCCGCCGAGGGGGCTCTTAACTTGGATCTAGGACCTCATCCGGCCCACGGGGTAATCACCTGAGATGTTGCGCCGAACCC
>JBDGYO010000004.1:0-22958 GCA_039584015.1 Gemmatimonadota bacterium
ACTCGGGCTCCGCCGGGTTCTTTGCTTTGACGCTCGCCATCAATTGCGAGACGTAGTCACTCATGAGGATCTCCTCCCAACCCCTTGGGGAACGTTGTCAGCCCTCTCTCAGTCGTGCTTCCTCACGTACGTCCCATCAAACCACACGTACCATGTCGACCCGCCGTCCTTCGACTGCTCGATGAACTGGCGGACCGAACCGTCTGCTCGTGGAGTGAAGCTCATGCGGTAGGCTTCCCGTCGGCCATCGGGATAGAGATGCTCGCCCTCGAAGCGCATGGCGCCGTCCTCGAGCCCGCCCTCCACCGCGATGATACCGCCCTGCCCATCCACCCACGTCTGCACCCACCGCTTTCGGATGGGGTCGTAGTAGTTGATGCTCTTCCCTTCACTGCCCCGGGCACTGGTCCAGTTCTCGAGCAGCAGGCAGCCACCCAACAGCTTCTCGATCCGGTTGGTGCCGGCCTGTTGGCCCTCCGAATTGAACACGTCCCACTCACCGACCCAGAAGTCGAACTGGCGGTACGTCGTATCCGCCTCGCACGGCACCGGGGGCGGCCGGTCCTGACCGCTCACCAGTGCAGGTCCCAGGACAGCGCCTGAGACTACCCCGGCGACTATGAGCCTAACGTGAAGCGGCACTTAAAGATCCCTTTCAGTCGTGGTCCTGTTGCCCCCCGTCCTCCACCGTCCGAACCAGCAACCCCGTCGTGCTGACCAGCACCTCGAACCGGGCCCGCTCGTTCGCCAGCATGAAGGTGGCCGAGCCGTACTCGGTATCGACCAGCGGCCTGAACAGCGGTGGGAACCGGCGGCGCAGCTCGAACATGTCCACCGGTTTGTCCTGCCGCAGGCTGAACACGGTGCGGGGCCGCTCGAGCTCGTCCTCGATGCTGGTGTAGCGGCCCGCCACCCGGTCGAGCTCGTACCCGGTATGGAGCCCCAGGACGTTCGCCAGGGGCTTCCACTTCAGGATGTGGGCATCCACGTAGAACTCGTCGCCCGCCATGCTGAACGTGTGTTCGCTCCCGTCGGGCAGGACGAAGGTGGCGTTGAAGGTCTGCTCTCCGGTGGGACGGGTGCTCACCAGCGCGACGACCTCCTCTCGGGTGAAGGCCCGGTAGCCCTGGATCGCTACTGCCACCGTAGCGCTGAGGCCGGCGAGGCTGAGCAGCAGGAAGCCCAGCGTGAGGCTCGCAGCCGTGCCGAACAGCCGCCGCCGCTTGAGCGCACCGAGGCCGGCCAGGAAGAACCCCACGGCCAGTACCGCGAGAACTCCGGCGATGACCACCAGTGGACTTGGCATGGGCTCAAGCTAATGGGGCCGGGCGACCGCCGTCATCACCGGCCAATCGCATCGGGAGGTTCACTGCCCTGGTACAGCTCCGCACCGCTCACGTCCGTGAGGCTGTGGAGCTGGTCCTGCACCCGCGTGAGCTGTCGGCCCGACTCGCCGTACTGCTTGGCGGCGTGGTCCAGGTGGCGCCCCACTAGCTCGTATGCCCGCTCGAAGCGGGTGACCTGCTGCTGCAGGCCCCCGAGTGCCGCCAGGATCTCCCGGGCCCGCTGCTCCACTTCCAGCCCTCGAAGGCCATGCAGAATGGCGGCCAGATAGGCGTAGAACGTGTTGGGGGAGACCGGGATCACCCGGCGGTCCAGCGCGTAGGCCACCAGGCTGTCGTCGGCCGTCGGGTCCGCACCCTGCACGACGGCCTCGTAATAGACGTTCTCCGCTGGAATGTACATCAGCGCGAAGTCGAACGTACCCTCCTCGGGCCGGATGTACTTGTCGGCGATCTCGTCCACCCGATCCCGCAAGGAGCGCCGGAACGCGCGGCGCTCCCGCTCTGCCTCCTCACCAGTCGCGGCAAAGGCGCGCTGGCACGCCTCCAGGGGAAACTTGGCATCGACCGGCACGAGCCGGTCGCCCACCCGGATCACGGCATCGACCCGCTCACCGCCTGCGAACCCGTACTGCGCCTCGTACAGACCCGACGGGAAGACCTGGCGCAGCAGCTCCTCCAACCAGACCTCCCCCAGCGTGCCTCGCAGCCTCGGCACCTTGAGGAGATCCTGGACCTCGGCGACGGAGCGCCCCACTGCCTCGAGGCGGGAGGTCGCCTCCGCCAGCTGGGTCAACCGCTCCCGCACCTCGGCGAGGGAACGCGCCTGCTCGGCGCTCCCCTCAGCCAGCGCCCGGGGCACCTCCCCCTGGGCGCCGACCAGGGCGTCGAGACGTGTGCGCAGCTCCACGAGCTGTTGCTGGAGCAGCGCGACCCCGCCTCCGGCGGCACCACGCCACAGCACCACCAGCAGCACCACCAACAGCACGATCACCACGCTCAGGAGCGACACGCTCAGAGTGTCCACGATGCCCGGCCTCCCTGCCGACGGTTTGCTGATCAGCAATGTACGACGGCCCGAGGCGAGAGGCACGAGCCCTAGACAACCCCCGACCAAGGGCCTTTCCTTCGGGAACTCACGAACCATTCTTGGGAGGTTCCGATGCGTCGGCTGGTCGTCGTCGTGCTCTGCGCCCTGTTTCTCACCCCCGCTCCCCTCTCCGCCCAGCAGTCGATCCGCGACTACACGCGCGGGATGGAGAAGCGCGACGGGTATTTCCCGCTCTACTGGGACGCCACCGGCGGGCGGCTCCTGCTCGAGATCCCCAGGTTGAACGAGAGCTTCCTGTACCTGACGTCGCTGGCGACGGGCTTGGGTGACACGCGGCTCGGGCTGGATCGGGGGCTCATCGGCGGCGAGGGCATCGCCCGGTTCGAGCGACACGGCCCCAAGGTCCTGCTGGTGTTCAGCAACCCGCGCTTCCGCGCGGTGAACACCGACAATCCGGCCCTCACGCGCTCGGTCGAGGAGTCGTTCCCGACATCGACCGTCGCTGCCTTCGACGTGGTCGCCGAGGAGCGGGGTCGCGTGCTGGTGGACGCCACCTCGCACTTCGTGGCGGACCACATGGCGGTGGTGCGCCGACTGGAGGGAGCCGATCAGGGCCGCTTCTCCCTGGACCGCGATCGGAGCATCGTGTACCTGCCACGCACCAAGGCCTTCCCGCACAACACCGAGGTCGAGGTGTCACTCACGTTCACCTCGTCGAACCCCAGCTTCCGGATTCGCTCGCACGCTCCCGACGGCCGGGCCCTCACCCTGCGGCAGCACCACTCCCTGGTGCGCCTGCCGGATGCCGGCTATACGCCGCGCGAGGGCGACCCCCACATCGGCGTGTACCTCGCCTCCTTCTACGACTTCTCCCGCTCCCTCGACCAGCGCTACGAGAGCGGGTACGTCGTGCGGCACCGGCTGCAGAAGCGGGACCCCGCGGCACCGATGTCGGAGCCGGTGGAGCCGATCGTCTACTACCTGGACCGTGGGATTCCGGAGCCGTACCGCACGGCCTTCCGCGAGGGAGCGAGCTGGTGGAACAGCGTGTTCGAGGCAGCGGGGTTCGTGAACGCGTTCCGGGTCGAGGACATGCCCGACGACATGGACCCGATGGACGCCCGCTACAACGTGATCCAGTGGGTGCACCGCTCGAGCCCCGGATTCTCGATCGGGCCCTCATACGTGGACCCGCGCACGGGAGAGATCATCAAGGCCGCCGTGCGGATGGACTCCTATCGCTCACTCACCGACTACAACATCTACGCGGGCGCGGTGCCCGAGGGGGATCCCGGCGACCCCACGCTCGACGGATGGCTCGCGTCGCTCGACTCTGCGGTCACCGGTGAGGAGTTTGCCATGGCGCGGCGCCGGCAGCACACGGCGCACGAAGTGGGACACACGCTGGGTCTGGCACACAACTTCGTGGCCGCGAGCTACGGGCGGGCCTCCGTCATGGACTATCCCGGCCCCCTGATCCGCCTGGTGGACGGTCGGATCGACGTCTCCGACGCGTACCGCGACGGGCCCGGCGCATACGACTCGATCGCCATCCGCTACGGCTACACGCAGTTCGCCGATCCCGCGTCCGAGGCCGAGGGTATCCAGGCCATCGTGCGCGAGGCCATCGACAGCGGGATCAAGTTCAACACCGGTCCGGACAACGCGAGCTGGAGCTCCTTCCCCGAGGTGACCCAGTGGGTGAACGGGAGCGACGCCGTGGAGGAGCTGGCCAGGGTCATGGACGTGCGCCAGGCGTTGATGGACCGGTTCGACGAACGGGCGATCCGCCCCGGGGAGCCGATGGCCTGGCTCAACCAGCGCTTCGTGCCCGTGTACTTGCACCATCGCTACGCGTTGGAGGCCGCCATCAAGGCGGTGGGCGGGATGGAGTTCGTCTACGCGGTGCGTGGCGACGGGCTGTCGCCCACGACAATTATCCCGCCGGAGCGGCAGCGCCGCGCCCTCGAGTTGGCGCTGGACGCGCTAGAGCCGGAGGAGTTGGCAATTCCCGAGTCCGTTCTGGCACTCATGGCGCCGCGCACCTTCGGGTATCAGACCGACGAATGGTTCTTCGGATCCAATGCGTACCCGACGTTCGACCAGGTTGGGGCGGCCCGGACCCTATCGGGCATGGTGATCGGCGGCTTGCTGGAGCCACGCCGGGCCGCGCGCCTCGTAGCGCTTCATGCCCGCGACGCGGAAGTGCCATCGCTCGAGGAGGTGATCGCACGGGTGCTGGAACGCACCTGGGCCGCTCGCACCTCGCGTGACGGCGCCGTGCTGCACCGCGTGGTGCAGCGCGTCGTGGTGGACGAGCTGATCGACCTGGCGAGCGATCCCGACGCCACCGTGGAGGTGCGTGGCGGCGCCGAATGGGGACTGCGCTGGGTTTTCGAGCAGATTCAGACGCAGCAGCCGCGACTTCCGGAGGAGGAGGCCCATCTGCAGCTTACGTGGGCCGACATCGATCGGTTCCTCAATCGACGAGACGGACCCACTGAGCGCAGCCGGCCCCGCAACGCACCGCCGGGCACGCCCATCGGGCAATAGCGGCCGAGCCGCGCCAGGCGCCGAGCCACGTGAGAGAAACCCCGGGCCTTACGGCCCGGGGTTTCTCGTTTTCGGTCGCGAGGCCCTCGTTCCTACGGGAGGAACAGGTCGGCCAGCTGCTGCGGCAGTCCCCGGTAATCGAGCGGCGTTGTGTTCGCCGTCACCACCACCACGACTTCGTCGTCGGGGTAGATCAGCAGCATGGAACGGCCACCCACCGATCCCCCGCTGTGGCTCACAACGCGTCGGTCCGCGTGGTCCAGGCCGACCCGCCAGCCGATCCCGTATCCGGTCACCTCCCCGTCCGCCGTCTCCTGCGAGGTCCACAGGAGCTGTATGGTCTCGGGCTCGAGCGGCACTGCTCGCGTCATGGCGCAACCGAATCGTACCAGGTCCTGCGCCGTGGACAGGTACCCGCCGCCCGCCAGCTTGTACAGGTTGTCGACGTAAGGGGCGTTCCCGATCGTGCCGCCCTCGCTCCGCTCGTAGAAGCGGCTGCGCCATGAGATCACCGCCCGCGGATCGTCCGCCACCGTGCCGTGCAGGCCGAGCGGGTCGAGCACATGCTCCCGCATGTAGCTGCGGTACTCCTGGCCCGAGGCGCCCTCGATGATCACCGATATCAGGTTCCAGCCGTAGGTGGAGTAGCGGTACGCCGTGCCCGGCTCGAACAGCAGCGTGTCGCCCGCGAAGATCGCGAGGCCGTCCTCCAGCAACGGGTACCGATCCGTGCTGAGGAACTCACCCTCCCCGTAGTGCCGCACGCCGGCGATGTGCCCGGCCAGCTGCCGCGTGGTGATCGGCGCTCGTTTCTCGGGGAACGACGGAACGTAGCGCTGCACCGGGGCGTCGAGGTCCAGGCGGTCTGCTTCATACAGCTGCCCAATGGCGACGGACGTGAGCGACTTGGCGATGCTCCCGACCCGGAACTTGGTCGAGGGCGTCACCGGAGAGCGGTTCTCCTGGTCGGCGTAGCCGAACCCCTCGGTCCAGACCAGCTCGCCGCTAGCGCCGACGGCAACCGACAACCCCACGACGTCGTGCGTCGCCATGAACGTCTGGACCAGTGCGCGCGCCGAGTCGATCTGCGCCGCGTACCGGCTCGACGCGACCCCGACCGTCGTGGGTGCGTGGATCTGGGCGACGGCCGGTGTCGCGAGCCACAGTGCCGTCGTCAGAACGGAGACAGAGCATTTCATCATCATGGCACCCCCTTGCGCTGCCGTTGCAGCGCGTGGGTCTCCCTACGGCTTGATCGTCGGATACTCGACCCCGAGCTGCTCCAGGTACGTGTCGAACCGCGTCGGATCGTACCGCAGCTGCTCGAGAGTCGGACGGTACTGCTTCATCTTCTCGGCGTTGAGGTACGTGGGTGGCGGGGTTCCCTCTGGAATCAGGGAGACCCACTGGATGTCCTTCGTCTGCACCTCGCGGTGGTAGCGCTTGGCTTCTTCCAATAGAGCCGCATCGGCCACCAGCTCGATGGCGGTCATCCCAATGACCCGGCTCGCGTAGTTGGAGCCCTTGTGCGCGATCGGCGTGGCCATGGCGATGGAGGAGGACCAGTGGTGTCCGGTCGTCCCCGGGATGTTGGCCGGGTAGTAGAGCCGCACGGTTGGGATGTTCCACGACACCTCTGCGATGTCATCGCTGCCGCCACCCATGCCCTGATCGGCCTCCTGTAGCGAGTCCACCTCAGTACGGAGCCCGATCGTGTCGCGTCCCATCTCGCGCTGCACGGCCTTGGCGAGCGCCAGGTCGGCCGCCGACCACTCCGGCATGCCAACCGCTTCCATGTTGGCGTGCATCCGTTCCGCCAGCGGCTTGCTCATGGTAGACGGCCAGGCGGACCCGAGGATACGCTCCTGCATAGTCGTGCTGGTCATCATGGACGCCGCCTCGGCCATCGTCTGGCCCAGCTCGTGCAGCGCCTTGATGCGCTCATAGTCCAGCTCGCGGAAGTAGTACCAGACCGATGCCTCCGACGGCACCACGTTGGGCTGGTTGCCGCCATTCACGATCACGTAGTGCGAGCGCTGGTGCAGCCGCAGGTGCTCGCGGCGGAAGTTCCACCCCGTATTCATCAGCTCCACCGCGTCGAGCGCGCTGCGTCCCGCCCACGGCGAGCCCGCGCCGTGTGCCGACTTGCCACTGAAGGTGAAGATGGTCGAGACCAGTCCCGAGCCACGGATCCCCCACGTCGTGGACATCCGGTTGCTCACGTGCGTCGAGAGCATCGCGTCCATGTCGGTGAACAAACCCGCCATCACCATGTAGGTGCGGCTCGACACCAGCTCTTCGGCCACGCCCGGGATCACCCTGATCTCCCCCGACAGTCCGTGCCGCTCCATGACGCGCTTCGTCGCGATCGCCGCCACGATGTCCACCGCCGGCGCGCTGTTGTGGCCCTCGCCGTGCCCCGGCCCGCCGGGGATCAGGGGATCGTGATAGGCGACGCCGGGTCGCTGCGAGGTTTCCGGCAGGCCATCGATGTCGCCCATGATGCCAATCACGGGGCTACCGCGACCCCACCGGGCGATGTAGCAGGTGGGCATCCCGGCACAGCCCGTCTCGACCGTGAAGCCCTCATCGCGCAGGACGCCGGTCAGGTATTCGACGGTCCAGTGCTCCTGGAAGCCCAGCTCCGAAAAGCTGAACACCATGTCCACGATCTCCTGGGAGAGCCCCTCGAGCGACGCCACCTCCTGCGCCACCTCGTGCCTGAGCTCCTCCAGTGTCGGCGTCTCCTGTGCAGCGGCGGGCGCTGCGAAGAGCGCCAGCGCCAGCGTTGCGGTGAGCCTGCGAGTGTTCGAAGTCGTCATCTCAGTGTCCTCGGCGAGTGTTGCAGCGGGTCGTGGTCACATGCCAAACCAGTATGCCAGCTTCACAGCGAACACGTTGGCGCCGGGCGCATCGAACGCATCCACCAATGCCGTCGTGAGCCTGAGCGGACCGCCCGGAAAGTCCTGGCCGCGGTTCTGCTGCCACACGACGAACAGCGTGGATCCCGGACGGAACTCCCAACGGAGCACGACGTTGGTGCGGAAGGAGACGACCTGAAAGTTGGGCTCAGAGAACTCGAAGTCCACATCTCCGTCCCCATCCACATCTACCTGCACCGCCTCGTCGCCCCCGGGGCGATTCATCCGATCCGGTCCGAGCGGGTCGAACCGATCCTCGTACTCCGGGGCCTTGGGGTCGGCCGCCAACTTGATGACGTCGTACGTCCCGGACGAGCCAAAAGGCTCGGCGTAGATCTCCAGCGAGAGGCGCGGCGTGATAGCGAAGTCGGCCCGAATCTCCATGGAGATGTCGCGGCGGTCGATCTCTCCCAGCACGTAGTAGGTGGAGTCGGCGTCGTCCGGCGTGCGCTGCGTGATGTACTGCCGGTCGTTCGTGGCAAAGCCCAGCCCCAACTCCACGCTCATGGAGAAGGACCCGGGCGGGCGCCACCGGACCCCGCCACCCATGCCCCACGCATCCGCGCCCGTCAACGGCTCGATGGCGTAGTCGGCCCTGAGGCTGGCCCACACCGGGCGGCGGAAGTTGGTGCGCCCGCCGAGGCGGAACTCCCAGCGGTGCGGCTCCAGAAAGCCGGCGCCGCCGCGCAGCAGCCGGGGCTCGAGCTTGCCCAGGAACACCTCGGCGCTGGCGTTGAGGTTCCAGTAGTTGAGGAAATCTCCGCGTGCGCGAGTCTGGAAGGAGGTGCGCGTGCGCTCCCAACCGTAGGTCCAGCTGGCCATCTGCTCGAAGGTGAGCTCGAATTGGCGGAACACGGTCCCCGGTTGGAGCCAGCGCAGCTCGAGCTCCGCCCGCTCCTGATGCACGTCGGCCTGGCGCTGGAAACCCAGGTCGTTGGTCTCGAACCCGGGGCTCCGGCTGGTGGCCCGGAGATCCCAGGCAACGAACCCCACCACCTTGGCCAGTCTTCCATAGGCGGAGAAGCCAGACAGCGACGTGCGCGTGGTGTCGAGCTCCACGTAGTTGGCGTCCGGCCGCTGAAAGTACCGGGCCGAGCTGCGCTGCGTGAGCGTAAGGGCATCGGCTGAGCCGGCCACCCGCGAGCCCATCCCTGCCAGGTTGAACTCGTACCGATCTCGGCCGAAGCGTCCCCGCGCGGCGAGCCCGCCGCTGAAGGCAGACTTGTGCAGCACTTCGAAGCGCTCTTCATCGAGACGCCGCAGCGTCCCGGTGCCGATGACACCGTAGGTAAGCCGTCCGCGGTTTACGGCGCGGAGGGCGCGCACCACGGTATAGCTGCTGAACGGCTCCACGGGCGATGCCCCGGGGGTTCCCACCGAGTCCACGATGGAGGACCACTCCTTCGCGGTGAGGGCTTCCATGACCCCCAAGGCCCACCCGTTGCCCAGGTTGCCGCTCAGCTTCGCCGCCGTGAGGATCGTCGTTTGATCAACCGGCTCAGCGAAGCCCTCCAACGCATCGGGTGGGAGATGGGGATTGCGCCCGATCCTGCGGGTGTAGACCAACCCTTCCTGACCGCGCCCGCCACCGCCTCCACCACCCCCGCCTGGCCCCCCTCCGACTCTCGGGCTGAGGCCGAACTGGAACAGATCGGTACCCTCGATGAAGAACGGGCGCTTCTCCGGGAAGAAGGTCTCGAACTCACTGAGGTTCACGACCGCCGGGTCGGCCTCCACCTGGCCAAAGTCTGGATTGACGGTCAGGTCGAGGGTGAGACCACTGGTCACCCCGAACTTGCCGTCGCCCCCCACCCGGACGTCGGCTTCCCGGCCGGTCGCGAATGGGTTGTCGGTTTCCTCCGGATAGAACGAGGTGCTGCCGGCGAGGTACGGCAGCAGCTCCGCCCGCTTGGGTTTCGGGACCTGGGCCAGCCCTGTCAGCTGACCGTAGCGCGACACCTCACCTGCCTGGTCCCGCGGGAAGAACGGCCAGTTGACCTCCTCGTTGCGGCGGTTGATGCTGCGGCGTAACCGAAGGCCAAAAACGAGTGAGTCCTCCACCGCGAACCGGAGCTGAGAGAACGGAATCCGCAGCTCCACCGCCCAGCCGAGCGAGTCGGCCGTGGTGGCCCAATCGTACACCGGGTCCCAACTGTCGTCGCGGCCGGCTCCGTCGGCAAAGATGAAGACGTCCCGCCTGGCCCCCGACGGATTGAAGGTGAACTCGAACGCCGTACGCCCATCGTGGTAGGAGTCGAGGAAGAGGCTGAACTGATCGACCGCCGTCCGCGCATCGCGACGCACCAGCCGGCCGTACACCGCGTCGGGGTCGCGATCCCAGCCGCGGAAGGCGACGTAGAGATCCCGGTCGGTGTAGGCGAACCGGACCTCGGTGGACTCGCTCGGCGTGGCCCCCTCGATGGGGTTGCGCTGCACGAAGTCCGTGATGGGCGGTGCGTAGCCCCACACCTCGTCCCCGAGCTGCCCGTCCACGACCGGCGACTCCCCGTTGACCCGCACCGCGATGGCCTCGTCCTGCGACTGGGCCACTGCAAGCGGCAGGCACATCAGCCCCAAGCTGATCGTTGCTGTGAGGCGCACTCCACTCCTCTGCTGGATGCTTCGGATCGACAGGCTGCCGCCTCGCCGCGGGCCGTGGGAGGGGGTTGCCGCAGGACTTGGCAGGGGTGGCTACAAGATAGCGAATGGACGCCGTCTCTTCAGCGATACGCGCGCCCGTCCACGGACGTTGAGGCACGGCTATATTCCCCCCCATGCCCAGCCGCCGGTTCTCGACCTTTCTGTTCGATCTCGACGGGACCCTCATCGATTCGATCGAGCTCATCCTGACGTCGTTTCACCACACGCTGCAGAAGCACCGTGGCCACGTCCCGCCCGACGAGGTCTGGTTGGCCGGGCTGGGGACGCCGCTGAGAGTCCAATTCCGCCGCTTTACCGACGACGCCGACGAGATCGAGGCGATGGTAGCCACTTACTCGGCCCACAACCTGGCGCATCACGACGCCCTGGTGCGCGACTATCCGGGTGTGCGGGACATGGTCCGTAGCCTCAGCGCGCGGGGCGTGCGGCTCGGTGTGGTAACGAGCAAGCGGCGGCCAGGTACCATGTTGGGACTCGAGAAGGGAGGCTTCGACGGCCTGTTCGACGTGCTGGTCACGGCCGATGACGTGGAACGTCCCAAGCCGGATCCGGAACCCGTCGAGCGAGCAATGCAACAGCTGGGCGCGGTGCCATCCGAGACGGTGTTCGTGGGCGACTCCCCACACGACATGGCGGCAGGCAATGGGGCCGGAGTAGCCACGGCGGCGGTGCTGTGGGGTCCGTTCCCCCGCTCGACCCTGGAGGGGCACGACCCGGACTTCTGGATCTCCGACCCCGCCGAGCTCACTGCGCTCGTCACCTGATGCGGTCCCCTGGCGGTCGCGGCCCGGCCCTCACACCTTAGGGGCGTCCCAGCTCCCCGAGAACCGGACCACCTGAGCACATGACGGCGTTCACCGACTGGCTACAGACCGCGATGGGCCTCAGCCCGGCCGCGCTGGACAGGATCTGGGATTCCCTGATCGCGATCCTCGTCCTGTGGCTGGTGCGCCGCATCACCCTGGCGGTGATCTGGCGACGCGTGGAAGATGTGCGCGCCCGCTACCGCTGGCAGAAGACCACCTCGTACATCGTGGTCCCGCTCGGGATCCTGATCGTCGGCCGGATCTGGTTCGAGGGCTTCTCTTCCATCGCCACCTTCCTGGGCCTGGTCTCCGCCGGTATCGCCATCGCCCTCAAGGACCTGTTGGTCAACCTGGCGGGCTGGGTGTTCATCCTGTGGCGCCGGCCCTTCGAAGTGGGCGACCGGATCCAGCTGGGCGAGCATTCGGGGGACGTAATCGACGTGCGGATTTTCCAGTTCACCTTGCTCGAGATCGGGAACTGGGTGGGCGCCGATCAGAGCACGGGGCGGGTCATCCACATACCCAACGGCAAGGTGCTGACCGACACCCTGGCGAACTACAGCAAGGGCTTTCAGTACATCTGGAATGAGCTGCCGATCCTCATCACCTTCGAGAGCAACTGGCAGAAGGCCAAGGACATCCTGGCGGAGATCGCCGAAAAGCACGCGGCCCACGTCACCGGCCACGCGGAGGAGCGGATCAAGGAGGTCTCCCGCAAGTTCATGATCTTCTACTCCACTCTCACCCCCACGGTGTATACCAGCGTCGCCGACTGTGGTGTGCTGCTTGCGGTGCGCTACCTATGCGAGCCCCGCCGGCGCCGTAGCTCCACCCAGGCCATCTGGGAGGACGTGCTCCTCGCCTTCGGGAAGTGCGAGGACATCGATTTCGCTTACCCCACTTACCGCTTCTACGACAATCCCCGCGAGGGGAAGCCGGCCGCGCGGGCGGCCGCCGAGTCGGGGGGGTAGGCCGCCTTAGCCTTGAGACCTCGGCGGTCCGCTGAGCCCGGCGGCCGCCGTACCGCTCGCGAATCCCTCATCCAATCCCGGCTGACCTGAAACCAACCTTTCCCCGCATCCGTGTATCCAAGTAGGGACAAGGCACCATACAGGCAACGTCAGCCACGGAGATACCCCATGTCAGCGCACCGAACGCTCGCAACGCTCCTGGTCGCGGCGGCAGCAACCATCCTCACCCAGCCGGCCAGCGCCCAGACCGAGCGGTTCGAACTCTCCGGAGACCGGGTCGCCATCTACAATCTGGCCGGCCAGGTCACGCTGGCCCCTGGCTCGGGCTCGGCCGTAGTCGTCGAGGTCACGCGAGGGGGCCAGGACGCCGGTCAGCTCCGGATCGAGCAGGGCTCCATCGAGGGCCACCAGACCCTGCGGGTCATCTACCCCGACAACGAGATCACCTACCGCGAGCTGCACCGGGGCTCGCGCACCGATCTCCGGGTGCGGGAAGACGGCACCTTCGGCGGGAGACACGATCGTGACCGCGGCCAGCGCGTCCGCATCCGCGGCGAGAGCGGCGGCCTCGAGGCCTACGCCGATCTCACCATTCGCGTCCCCGCCGGTCAGAGCCTCGCCGTGTATCAGGCGGTCGGCGAAGTCTCGGCATCGGACGTGAACGGCGACTTGCGGCTGGACACGCACTCCGCTCCCGTCACCGCCACCGACATCACGGGCGACCTCGTGGTGGACGTCGGCTCTGGACGGGTCGAAGTGTCCGGCGTGCAGGGGAGCGCTAACCTCGACACCGGATCGGGATCCGTGAAGGTGACTGACGTCCGGGGAGACTACCTGCGCGTGGACACCGGCTCCGGAAGCGTCACCGCGACCAACGTCTCGGTCTCCTCGCTCGAGATCGACACCGGCTCCGGCGACGTGACTGTGGCCCGGGGAACGGCGCAGGACGTCGGGGTCGACACGGGCAGTGGATCGGTGGACCTCGAGCTCACGTCTGAGAGCCGGGATATCTCCATCGACACCGGCTCCGGCACGGTGACGGTGACCCTGCCCGGCTCCTACGGCGCCACGGTCGATATCGAGACCGGGAGCGGCGGGATCGACCTGGACTTCCCGGTTCAGGTCCGCCGGTTCGAGCGCGACCACGTGTACGGCACGATTGGCGACGGCTCCGGCAGCCTCAAGATCGACACCGGCTCGGGGAGCGTCAGGATCCGCAAGGCAGGCTGAGCCCCGGCTGCCTCAGGGGAGTGTGTAGGGGGAAGGGGAGGTACCCTTCCCCCTACCTTTCTTTCCGTTCCCCGTTCCCCACCCACGGACTCCGGCGTAGCTTCACAGACACCATGAGCGAGGAGTCCTCGTGAGCTTCGTCCAGTTCGAACTCGAGCGCTGGCAGAGCACCTGGGAGAACCGGGTGCGGCACAATATCACGGAGAGTGGCGTACACCCTCTCACCATCGCCGAGCTGTTGGAGCTGGCAGGCGGTGGCCTCGCCGAGTTCACCGACCTGCGGCTGATCTACAACCAATCCGATGGCACCGACGAGCTACGGACGGCCATCGCGCGACTCTACCCGGGGGCGACACCGGACCACGTCACGGTCACCATCGGGAGTGCCGAAGCCAACTTCATCGCGTGCTGGACCCTGATCCAGCCGGGCGACCGGGTTGCCGTGCAGGTGCCGACGTACATGCAGATGCACGGGCTGGCGCAGAACTTCGGTGCGCAACTGGCAGAGATTCCGCTCCGCTACGAATTGGGCTGGGAGCCTGACCCTGCGGACATCGAGCGAGCCATCACGCCGGACACCAAGCTCGTGATCGTCACCAGCCCCAACAACCCCACCGGGAAGGTGTTCTCGCAGACAACGCGCGACCTGATCGTGGCGCGCGCCAAGGCGGCCGGTGCGTGGCTGCTGGTGGACGAGGTCTATCAGGGGGCCGAGTTGAGCGGGGAGACCACGCCGTCGTTTTGGGGGAGTTACGATCGGGTCCTCATCGTGAACGGGCTGTCCAAGGCCTACGGACTGCCGGGACTCCGGATCGGCTGGATCGTGGGGCCGACGGCATTCAAGCAGGAGGTCATGCGGCGTCACGACTACACGGTGATCGGCCCCAGCCCGGCCAGCGACTACCTGGCGATTCGGGCGCTCGGCGTGCGCGACGAGATCCTGGCGCGCACTCGCGGCATCCTCACCACCAACTATCCGATCCTCGAGGAGTGGTTACGCGGCTTTGGAACCCTCTTCGAGTGGCACCAGCCCGACTGCGGGGCGATATGCCTGGTGCGTTACCGCCACAGCCTCGGCGCCCTCGACCTGGTGGAGCGCATCCGTGCCGAACAGAGTATCCTGCTCGTGCCAGGTGAGCACTTCCACATGCCCTTCCACTTGCGGCTCGGCTATGGCAACGAGACCGCGGAACTGCGCGAGACGCTGGACGACCTGAAAGAACCCATCGGGAACCTGCTGATGGACTAGAGGTTCTCCATCAGCCACCTCGTGAAATAGCCGTACAGGTTCTCCCGGGCGTTTCCGCCCCGAATTGAGTGCGTCTTGTTGGGGTAGAGCCGCATGTCGAACTGCTTCCCCGCCTCCTGCAGCCTTTGAATCAACTGCGTGGTGTTCTGCGAGTGCACGTTGTCATCGCCGGTGCCGTGCACGATGAGCAGGTTCCCTTCGAGCCGGTCCGCATAGGTGACGGGTGACCCCAACTCATATCCCTCGGGGTTCTCCTGCGGCGTGCGCATGAAGCGCTCCGTGTAGATCGTGTCGTACAGCCGCCAATCGCTCACCGGCGCCACCGAGATAGCAGCCTTGAATACGTCCGCCCCCTGGAACAGCGTGAGCAGCGACATGTAGCCGCCGTAGCTCCAGCCCCACATGCCGACGCGGCCGCCATCCACGTACGGCAGCGAGGCCAGGTATCGCGCCGCGGCGATCTGATCGGCCGTCTCGTATTGCCCCAGCTTCAAATAGGTCTGCTTCTTGAAGTCACGGCCCCGCGCGCCCGTGCCGCGGTTGTCCACGATGGCAACGAGGTAGCCCCGCTGCACCATCAGCTGGTGCCATAGGTAGCGTTGTCCGTCCCACCGATCGGTGACGCGCTGCGATCCGGGTCCGCCGTAGACGTGCATCAGGAGGGGATACGCCCGATTCGGATCGAAGTCGCGTGGCTTCATGATGAGGCCGTTGAGCACGGTTCCGTCGTCGCCCGCCAGCGTGATGAACTCGGGGGCTGCGAGGCCGAGGGCTGCCACGGCAGCCGCAAGATCCTCGTTGGCCTCGACGGTCCTGATCGGCTGTCCATTCGCCTCGTGCAGCCTCTGGACCGGCGGCTCGGCCGCGGTGGAGGATCGGTCCACGTACATCGTGTAGGTGGGATTGAACTGCACGGTGTGCGTACCGCCCTCCGCGGACACGCGGTGCAACCCCCTGCCATTCAGCCCGATGCTGTAGAGCGGGCGCGTCAGGGCCCCGTCGACCGAGCCCGTGAAATAGACGAGGTCATTGCGCTCGTCCACCCCCAACACCGAGGTGACGTCCCAGCCCCCGGTCGTCACCTTGCGCACGACCGTACCGTCCCGCCGATGCAGGTACACCTGCCGATATCCGTCCCGCTCGCTGATGAACAGGAACTGTCGGCCGCCGTCGAACCAGCGTGGCTCCTCCTGCTCCACCCACGCCTCGTCCTCGTCGGTCATGATCACGCGAGACGATCCGGTCCCCACATCTGCCAACAGGAGATCCAGCCGGCTCTGGTGTCGGTTCAGCCGCGTGAACCAGATCTCCGTGGACGTCCCAGCGAAATCCATGTCGGCGATGTAGATGTCCGTCTCGGATCCGACGTCGATCCAGTTGGTCGCCCCGCCGGCGATCTCCACCACGCCGATGCGCACTTCTGAGTTCTCGGATCCGGCCTTGGGATACCGCACCGGCATGAGCGTGGGGTAGAGCGTCGTCTCGTCGATCAGATAGAACGGCTCGATGACCGTCTGGTCGAGCCGCCAGAACGCGATCCGGCTGCCGTCGGGACTGAAACGGAACGCATCCTGCAACGAGAGCTCCTCCTCGTACACCCAATCCCCCGTGCCGTTGATGATGTGCTGGCTGCCGTCATGCGTGAGCTGAAGCTCCTCTCCGGTAGCGAGATCGCGCACGAAGATGTTGTTCTCGCGTACCCAGCCGACATAGCGGCCGTCGGGGGAGAACTTGGCGAATTGCTGGTACCCGGGCGCCGTGCTCAGAGGAGTGAGTTGGCCAGTCTGGAAATCCCACAGGTAGTACTCACCCTTGGTGTTCTGCCGCCACACCCGTACCGAATTCGTGTAGACGAGGAGCTTCGTGAGGTCGGGCGAGAACTCGTATTCCTCGATCGCGATCGACTCGGTCGCCCCCATGGGCACCAGCGTGGCACCCGACACGAGGAGTCGCTCCGCACCACTGCGCGCGTCCACCCGGTACAGATCCGTGGTGTCCTCCCCAGTGACGTACGTGTACGACGTGCCGTCCGCCATCCACTCGATGGTGGTGAGCTCACTCGTGAACTCGTCACCGCCCCACACCCGCTCGACCGTGAGCGTCCCGTCCTGCGCAACGCCGAGCGACGTTACGGCAAGACCGATCCCCAGAGACAACCCCAATGCACGTTTCATGATTCTCCGCCCTCCTCAGACGGCGCGAAAGCTAGTCAGGAATCGGATGCGACGGGGCGGGGCCACTTCAGGTCGGTGGAGTGTTGGCCTTCTCGGACACGGAGCCGTCGAGCAGAACTCCCATTGCTCCAAAGACGGTCGCCACAGCGGCCAGCAACTGCTCCAGCTCGTACGGTTTGCCCACTACGGGACGACCCGACTTCTGCAGGAACTCATACGATTCGGGCCGCGTGTAATCCCCCGTCACGAAGATGAACCGACTTGCCATGTCGGGCTTCTTGTTCTCCACCTGCTCGAACAGGGTCTTCCCACCGAGCGTCGGCATGTGCAGGTCGGAGATGATGCAATCCAGCTGCTCGCGCTGAATCACTTCGAAGGCTTCGTACCCGTTGCTGACCGTGATGACCTCGTGCCCCAACTTGCGGAATAGCTTGGCCATCACAGCACGATTGCTGTCATCATCCTCCACGATCAGGATCTGCCCGGCGCGCGTGGGGCCCTCCTTGAGGAGATTCCAGGCCGGAGGTGGGATGGCCGGTGCCTCTGACGAGACACGGTTCAGAAGCGAGCCGGTCACTTCGGTGGCCGAGTGAACCTCCTGCGCGATCCGCTTGAGGTCCTCTCGCTGACTCTCGTCCAGGTCGGAATCCTTCATCCCGTGGGCCGAACCCACGATCGCGCTGAGGCAGTTGTTGAGATCGTTCACCGCCTGGGTGACGTGCTCGCGCAGGAACTGGACCCATGCCTCCACCAGCTCCGGTTCGGGCTCCTCTCCCCCCTCAGCCGTGTCGGGGAGCGATTCGCGCGCGGGCTCGTCTTCGGACCTGGGCGCTGCGGGCGCGCTCGGCTGCACGGGCGTACGGCGCCGCCTGACACTCAGCACCAGTGCCACGGCCGCGACGGCGAGGGCTGCGAAGACCAAATAGTCCTGGTTTATCGTGTCCCCTCCTGGCGCTGCGCGCCTCGGTACACGATCCGGAAGATACGACCACCTCGATCATCACTCACGTACAGCGAGCCGTCGGGGCCTTCGGCAACCCCCACAGGCCGATGCGCCGCACCTCGCGGGCTCACGTCCGCACCGGCGAAGCCGTCGGCGAAGATCTCCCATTCTCCAGTGGGGTCATCCCCATCGAACGGGGCAAACACCACGTTGTACCCACCCTGGGGCAGCGGCGCCCGGTTCCACGACCCGTGGAACGCGATGAGCGCCCCACCCCAATACCGCGCCGGGAACTGCTCGCCCACGTAGAAATGCACCCCGTTGGGCGCCCAGTGGGCGGGAAAGCCAATCAGCGGATCCTCCTTCTCGGCGCAGCGCCCCACCGTGCGCCCGTCCCCACCGTACTCCGGCGCGAGCACCTTCTGCTGGAGCGCAGGATCGTAATAGCAGTAGGGCCACCCGAAGTCGCTTCCCTCCCTGATCCGCACGAACTCCTCGGCCGGCTTCTCGGCGCTCAGGGCGTCGTCGAAGTGATCCGGCCAGAGGGTCAGCTGGTCGCGCCCGTGAATCACGGCGTACAGCTCGCCGTCCTGGGCGCGTGCACCGAGCGCCACCGTGTTGCGCATGCCCGTCGCGAAGCGGGTGCCATCCTCCTGACGCTGGCCCGTCCGGTCGGGTGCGAAGCGCCAGATCCCGGCCCAGTGCTCGAGCTCCTCGCAGGGGTCCCTGCCCGGAGAGCGCATTGTGCGCGGCTGCTCCTGACAGGCGTTGGACGACGAGCCGATGTTCACATAGATGGCGCCGTCCGGCCCAAACACGAAGCTCTTGGCCCAATGGCCACCCCTCACCGGCAACGCACTGACGACCGTGTCGGCCGGGCCTGCCGGCTCCATCGCGCCCGCCGACCATGGGTACCGCATGATCGCGTCGTGGGTGGAGAAATAGAGGTAGCCGTCGTGGAACTGCACCTCGCTGCCCCTCCCACTGCCGAACCGGACCCGCTCGTCCGCCGCGCCGTCTCCATCCGTGTCCCGCAGTACGACCACTCCACCGCCCACCGTGTCGCGCCGGCTGCGGCTCGTCGCCACGAACACGTCCCCGTTCGGGGCCACGGTGAGGTGTCGCGCCGCGCCCAGTCCGTCGGCCACGACCAACGCGCAGAAGCCCTCTGGGAGGGTGAGGCCGGCATTGTCCGGCACGCACTCGGGTCCCTCCTGGGCACGGGCGCGGGGCACCGCCAGGAGCGCCAGGAGTAGAAGTGTTCCCGTCATTCGGACGCTCTGGATCGACATCGCAGGACTCCGGAACGGATCACAGGGCGCGCATGCGCGCGGGGAAGTTCGTAATGATACCCGCCACACCCGTTGCGCGCAGCCTCTGCGCTTCCTCGGGTTCGTCCACGGTCCACACGTGGACTGGTATCCCCCGCTTGCGGGCCGCACTCATGAATAGTGGGTCGACGACCGTGAGTCGCCCGTGACGCTGGGGGACGGCAAAAGCACGGTACGAGCGACCGGGGAAGCTCAGGCGCAGCCGGGATGCGAGCCAGAACATGGTGGTCTCCCGCCGCGATGCGGAGCGGGCAAAGGCAACGGGCGGAAACGGGCGCAGCGCCGCGTGGACGAACGAGCCGACGATGACCCGCCCTTCCGCGCGCGCGCGGGTGAGCGCCTCGAGCGTCGGGCGTCCGGCCTCTTCCTCTTTGATCTCGATGATGAGCGGCGTCTCCGGGTACCGGTCCAGTACCTCGGACAGGAGAGGCACGCGCTCTCCCTCACCGGCGTCCAGCGAGCGCACCTGGTCGAGTGTGTGGGCCCGAACCGCACCGCTGCCAGAGGTGGTACGGTCCACCGTGGCATCGTGCATCACCACGGGAGTGCCGTCGGCCGCGACCCGGACGTCCAGCTCTAGCGCGTCCGCCCCCTGGGCCAGCGCAGCATCGAAGGAGCGCAGCGTGTTCTCGGGGTGCTCCCCGGAGGCACCGCGGTGCCCCACAATGGGGCGGGCGTCCGGGTCGAGCAGGATCACGGGCTGACCGCTCCCTCTCGCTAGCCGGCCGGCTGGCAGTGCCGGTCGAATGCGCCTCGCAGCTCCCCCGCGATCTCCTCCGCCTCACGCCCCTCGATGTCCTTGCGCTCCAACATCTGCACCAGCGCGCCGTCCTTGAACAGCGCGATCTGCGGCGACGAGGGCTGAAAGCCCTCGAAGTAGCTCCGCACCCGTTCGGTCGCCTCGATCTCCATCCCCGCGAACACCGTAGCCAGTCGGTCGGGCCGCGCGTCGTGTTGCAGGGCCATTGCTACACCGGGACGGGCCTTGCCCGCCGCGCAGCCGCAGACGGAGTTCACCACCACCAGCAATGTCCCCTCCCCCACTCCAACGGCCGTGTCGACTTCCTCGGGGGTCATGAGCTCCGTGAACCCGATACGGGTGAGGTCCTCCCGCATCGGCTGCACCACGAGCGGACTGTAACGCACGGCGTTCCTCCTTCTGTCTCGGGTTCGGGCCGCCCAATAGCGGCACCGCTCAAGATACAAACTTGGCTTGACAGCGTTAGTTGCGCTGGTTACCAATGAGGCGCTCAACGGTATGGGGACCGATTCCGGAGAGGAACATGACCTATATCATCTGTGACCCTTGCGTCGGGACGATGGACCGCGGCTGCGTCGATGTGTGTCCGGTGGACTGCATCTACGAAGGGGAGGATATGCTCTACATCCACCCCGAGGAGTGCATCGACTGCGGAGCCTGCGAGCCGGAGTGCCCGGTGAACGCCATCTACCCGGAGGAGGACGTTCCCGACGAGTGGAAGGCCTTCGTCAAGAAGAACTACGAGTACTTCGAGGGCGGCGTGGAGCGCGAAGTGGCGCGTGGGAAGGGTGGCTGATTCGAGCCGCCTAGCGAACGGGGCCCCGGTGGATGCACCGGGGCCTTTTTTTCAACCCTCCATTCCTCCCAGCTCGAGTAGCATGGCCTCGGCAGTCTCCGGGCAGACGCACATGAACTCCACTGACTGTTGGACTTGCGGAGGCGCTGCCGCGCGCTCGATACGGCGGAACCCGAAGCGTGGAAAGAACTCCCCGGCCGTCTCGGTGAGGAGATAGACCCGACGCACGCCGCGCCCTCCCGCCAGCTCGAGGGCGGCCTTGGTGAGGTCCACACCCAGCCCGCGACCGCGCCACTCGGCCTCCACGGCGACTGAGCGCAGCAACGCGCTCTCGCCGTAGAGCTCCAATCCGGCACAGCCCACCGGCCGCCCCTCCGACCGGGCCACCAACACCGTGTCCTGGTGCACCTCAAGCCCGTCGGACGGCAGCCCGGCGCGCTCCAACAGGGCCAGGACCGACGGAAACTCGCCGGGCTCCAGGGGCTCGATCACCGTGCGCGACTCGGTCGCCATATGTCCAATATAGAAGCCTCTGGGGGGGTCCTGGGGACCCGGCCCGTCCCCACTCCCCGACCGCTGAAACCTGACCCACTCCCGACCCGTAGAGGGTGCAGTCGTCACAGCCTGCAACGCGGAGCCCTCTCCTCATCCGTGGCGCCGCGCGGCCCGATCCACACAGAGGGACACCTCATGAAGCGTCGCACCAAGGTCCTGTTCGGCATCGTCGGAGTCGTCATCGTCGGCGGGCTCGCCATCGTGGTGGGCACGTCGCCAGCGTCAAGTCCCAGATCTCGGGTGTGGTGCGTCGGCTCCAGGCCGAGGAGGGCGACTTCATCAGGGCGGGCGAGCCCCTGCTCGAGGTCAAGCCGAATCCCACCCCACTGGAGCTGTCCGAGGCCCGCCGACTGCTCGAGCTGCGGCAGATCGAGCTCGACAACCTGCTGCGGGACCTGGACCGACAGCGCGCGCTGTCCCAACAGGGCCTCGTTTCCGACCGCGAGCTGCAGCTCACCGAGCAACGCTACGCCGAACAGCAGGTGCAGTTGCAGATGGCTCGGGAGCGCCTGGCGCTGTTGGAGGAGGGGAAGCTCCAGATCGCCGATGACAACATCGAGACGGTGATCCGCTCGCCCATCGACGGGTTCATCCTGGAGAAGATGGTGGACATCGGCGACCCGGTGGTCCCACTCAGCACTTATCAGGAAGGCACCGTGCTGATGACGATGGCGGAGATGAGCAGCCTGGTGTTCCGCGGGACGGTGGACGAGATCGATGTGGGACGGCTCGGCCAGGGCCTCCCGGTGGAGATCAAGATCGGCGCGCTCCCCGACGCCAAGGTCGAGGGGGTCCTCTCCCGCATCTCCCTCAAAGCGCGGACCGAGGACAATTCCACCGTCTTCCCAGTGGAGATCACGCTCACCGAAACGCACGGCACCAACCTGCGGGCCGGGTATTCGGCCAACGCCGACGTGATCATCGCGCGGCGCGACAGCGTGCTCATGATTCCCGAGCGCCTGGTGACATTCAGCGGCGACACGGCGAGGGTCACGGTGCTGCTGCCGGATGGCAGCACCGAGGAGCGCATCATCGAAACCGGCCTGAGCGACGCCATCAACCTCGAAGTCATCGCCGGGCTGCGTGACGACGAGCAGTTGGTGGAGCCACCGCCGCGGGAGATCCAATAGCGGCCATGCGTCTCGGCAACGTCCTGCGGGAATTCTGGGCCGACCTGCGCCAGCAGCGACTGCGTACCACGCTCACGGTCCTGGGCATCACCTGGGGCACGGTGGCGGTGGTCGTGCTGCTCGCCTTCGGCGTGGGCCTGGAGCGCCAGACGCTGAAGCGCTTCCACGGCCTGGGCGACCGCATCGTGATCCTGTGGGGCGCCCGCACGACAGTGAGCTTTCAAGGCTTCCCGGAGGGCCGCTACATCCGGTTGCACGAGAACGATGCGGAGCTGCTGACGCGAGAGATCCCCGACATCGTCATGATCAGCCCCGAGTACTCCAACCGGCAGACCCCGGTCCGTTACGCGAAGAGCACGGCCAATCCAAACATCACGGGCATCTGGCCGGTCTATGGGACGATGCGCAACATCATCCCGGACTCGGGGGGGCGGTTCATCAACGACCTCGACGTGGAGCAGCGGCGCCGCGTCGCCATGCTGGG
>JBDGYO010000005.1:0-23081 GCA_039584015.1 Gemmatimonadota bacterium
ACCATGTGGAGCGCGTCCACATCCACCGAGTCGATCTCGAGGATCCGCTCGAGCAGGGATGCCGCCCGCACGCCGTCGGTCTCGTCCAACGCAAGCATGGCCTCGACCCGCATCCGGTTCCGTGCGGTCAGGCGATCACGGTACTTCATTGCCTGGTCGATGATCTGACGCAGTCCCACAAACGGCTGCGCGTTCAGGAACAGCACCCACGAACGAACGTCGAACAGCTCCATGTAGGCCAGCGCGAACGTCGAGTCGAGCTGGATAGCGCGCTCGAGGGCCTCCTGTGCGTCCTCGTAGAGCCCTTGCCGTTTGAGGCCCTTACCCTCGAGATACGCCTGCAGAGCATCGATGGATTGCGTGGCAAAACTCTCGATGACCGGTACCGTCGGCAGCGTATCCCGCTCCCATAGCTCGGCGACCACGCCAATGGCGAGCCGGTTCACGGCATGCGGCAGGCTTTCGGCGGGAGCGGCTGCTCGGAGCGTCGTGCGCAACGTACCGTCCGCATCGTACACCCGCGCATTGATGTCGAAGCGCCCTCCCACGGCGGTCAGGGCACCGAGCACCATCGCCGGGGCTCCCACGTCCCGCGTCAGTTGGACACCCTCGTCCAGGCCCGGTACGCGATAGAGGTCCGCACCACTCTCCTTGAGCGGTCGCCACAGCCCCGCGGGATCGGACACCGCCATTCCCAGTGTTCCGTCCACGGCGGCGGCCAGGAGATCGGCGACCCCCTCCCCCAGGGATCCGGCCTCGGGGCCGGTGGCCCGGAACGGATACACGGCGAGCGTGACCGGGCGCTCGCCCGCCCGGGCATCGCGCACGGAGAGCACCACGCGAACGACCACGACGAGGGCGATCACTGCTGCCACGCCTGCGACGACCATCAACCCCTTGCGCAGCTGCCGGCGGGAGATCGCCACCACGATGCTGGACCGGCGGCGACGACGTGGCACCCCGCGGCCGCGGAGCACCTCCACGAACTCCGTCGCGGTGGCGTATCGGTCGGCCGGAGCGGGAGCGAGGGCCCGCTTGACGGCATCGTCCAGCTCGGGGCCCACAGAGGTCCGCACCGGCTGCAGCGAGGGGATCTCCCCCGAGAGCTGGCGCGCCAGGATGGCCTGCGGCGTGATCCCCGTGTGCGGCGGCTCCCCGGCCAGCATCTCGTACAGCACACAGGCCAGCGAGAAGACATCGCTGCGACCGTCAATCAGCTCGCTGCCGCTCGCCTGCTCCGGGCTCATGTATGCCGGCGTGCCCACCGCGAGCCCGGTGTCCGTCAGCCGATCGGCGCCGACCGCCGAGATGGCACGGGCCACGCCGAAGTCCGCCACGACGGCGTGTCCTTCCTCGAGCAGGATGTTCTCGGGCTTGATGTCGCGGTGCACCACACCCTGGCTGTGGGCGTAGCTGAGCGCGTCCGCCACCTCGCTGGTGATCTCCAGCGCCTCGTCCAGCGGCAGCTGCGCCTCCCGGTTCAACCGATCCCGCAGGGTCTCCCCCTGCACGTACGGCATCACATAGAAGAGCAGCCCACCGGCCTCGCCCGAATCATGCAGCGGCAGGATGTGCGGGTGGGTGAGACGCGCGATGGTCCTGATCTCCTGCTGGAACCGATCGGGACCTACCGCGGAGGAGAGCTCGGGTCGCAGCACCTTGAGTGCAACCTTGCGGTCGTGGCGCACGTCGTACGCCAGATACACCGTGGCCATGCCTCCCGCACCCAGCGTTCCTTCGATGCGGTAGCGGTCGGCGAGGACTTCCTGCAGACGCTCGAGACTGTCGGCCAAGCTGCACCTCGGTCGAGGGCGAGTCTAACATAGGGCGCGTGGAACGAGCGCCAGGCCCCCGAGAGGGAGCCTGGCGCGAGAGCAAGGTGGGCTGGAGTCGACTGATTAACCTAGGACACCCCGAGGAACACCCGGTACCCCACCGCGACCGAGAACACCCTGGAGTGGGCCTCGGAGTTGGCCTCGGTGGAGAGGTTTCGCAACCCCAACGAGTACTCCACATCGAGCGTGAACGCGCCAGGCCCAACGCGCACGTCGGTGCCGGCGCCGAACACGAGCCCATAGTCGGTCTTCTCGCGAGTGACGCCCTCCTCGTCGCAGTCCAGGTCCAGCGCCAGATCCAGCGCCGGCGCCTCGGCGTGCACGCCGCACGCCACCTCGAACCCGATGATGCCGCCGGCGTAGAGGTAGGGCGATACCGGGCCGCCCTTGGTGGGGATGATGAACCTCGCGATGAGCGGCACATCGACATACGACAGCCGCAGCAGGATGTTCACGCCATCCTCCTCCTGCTGTGTCCCTTCCTGCGAGTAGCGGCCCTCGAGTTGCAGGGCGAGCCAGGGCGTGAGGTTCACGCCGACGCTGGCGCCGAGCAGCAGGCCTGTTCGTGACTCGAAAGGCGGTTCGACCGCCACCCCGGTGTCCGAAGCGGAGATGTCGGAGAAGTTGATGCCACCCTTTGCGCCGATGGCAACCTGGGCCGCGGCGGGCGACGTGACGACGGCCGTGAGGCCGAGCAAGATGATTCCCAGCAGTAGTCTGCGCACGGTCCCTCCCCCGTGAGAGATCACAAATCTCACACCCTCCGTGTCTGGTACGAACGAGCCAAGGCAGAGGTTCCCGGTGGCAATGGAGACCACTTCGGTTGCACATCGCCGGTCCGCGGCGGAGTTTATCCCCTGACATGTCTCCACTGGACTTGCTCGCCCTCGGGGTGAGCGCGGCACTCCTCGGCTTCCTGCTGTACGCGACCACCACCTCGTGGCGCGAAAGTGAGCCTCGCGCCGCGGCATTGTTCTTCCTGCTGGCAGTGGTGGCTCCCCTGCCCTACTTGCTCGTGGGCGTGCTCGAGCTTCCGGCGGATGCGCTGCTGGCCATCGGGCTGCTTGGGGCGACGGCTCTGGGGGTCCTCGTGTGGCTGCTCCCAATCGGGATGGCCCGGCGGCTCGGGGACGACACCCCCACGTCGCGCATCGACGAGCGTGACATCATGTTCTCGCGCCGGCTGTTAGAGCCGGGGACGGAGCGATTCGCGGAGTACTACCGAAAGCGGCCCGAGAAGCAGGCCCTGGATGACGCCTTCCGGGCCGAGCCGGGTCTGCTCGCGATGGGGTCGAGTGCGTATCACGCGTTTGCGTTTCCCGCCGCCGACGCCAGCTTCTGGACCATCGAGCAGTTGCGGCCCTTCGTGGACGGCACCCCGGCGCCGGAGCGCGTTGACTGTGATTCCCACTCGGTCACGCGCTTCCTCAAACACTGGACGCTCAAGCTCGGCGCGATCTCCGTGGGCGTCACCCAACTGCACGACTACCACCTCTACACGACAGTCGGACGGGGACCGGAGTGGGGCCGGCCCGTGAGCCTCGACCACACGCACGCCGTGGCGTTCACGGTCGAGATGGACAAGGCCACACTGGACCGGGCTCCCCTGGCACCGACCGTCATGGAGTCAGCCCAACAGTACGTCGCCGCAGGCGTGATCGCCGTGCAGCTGGCCGACTTCATTCGCCGCCTGGGCTACGCTGCCCGGGCGCACATCGACGGCAATTACCGGGTGGTGTGCCCGCTGGTAGCGCGGGACGCGGGCCTGGGTGAGATCGGGCGCATGGGACTCCTCATGACGCCCCAGCTGGGGCCCCGTGTACGCCTCGCCGTAGTCACCACCTCACTTCCGTTGGCGCCCGACGGCCGCCGTCGCGACGAATCGACGATCGATTTCTGCCTCCACTGCCGGAAATGCGCCGTGGCCTGCCCCAGCGACGCGATCCCGTTCGGTGATCCTGTCGACATCGACGGGGTGAGGCGTTGGCAGATCGACCAGGAGGCCTGCTTCACCCTGTGGTGCAAACTGGGCACCGACTGTGCTCGCTGTGTGCGGGTCTGTCCCTACTCCCACCCGAACAACATGCTGCACAACCTGGTGCGCGCCGGCGTGCGGCGCTCGGCACCGTTCCGCAGGCTTGCCGTCACGCTAGACGACGTGTTCTACGGCAAAGCTCCGCCACCGGCGGAGCTGCCCGAATGGATGGAGTACAGTGGAGGTGGCGCGGCACCGCGGAGCGCCGAGGGCGAGGCACACTAGAACACGAAGAACACCTGCATGATGAGGGACCACTCCGTCTCGCCTTGTCGCGGGACCCAGATATCCGAGTTGATCGCCAGGCGGTTGAGGCCCCGGAAGAAGAGCGAGATACCAGGCGTCAACAGCCACCCGCCTCCATCCGGATCATTCAGCGCGGGATCCGCCCAGCTCACCCGCCCCATCGGCTCGAGGAACATCTCTTGGCCCCCGATCGTGACCGGGCGGCGGATGCTGCCGAGCAGGTGAACCGTGAGGAACTTCGAGGGATCACCGGCCACATCCAGGTTGGACCAGAACTCGCCCCACGCCACCGCAGCGAACACGTGGTACCGCCCTTCGTAGCTTCCCAGCTCCACGTCGAAGTTGACCGCCGGAGCGTACTCGTCGTTGCCCGTACTGTCGTTGGGGTAGTCGTGCAGCGCGGCGCTCGTTCCCAGCCGAACGTTGTCCCGCAGCCGGTATGTAATCCTGCCACCATAGGACTTCTTGCCGTTCTCGTCGGACGTGTTCTGCCCCGTCCCGTTGGTCACCGACGCACGGTACTCCCATTTGCCGCCGCCGAATTGCCCGTCCACCAGGATGCCGATGTCGCGGTCCACGTACTGCAGGTCGACGAGCAGCCTGCTGTACGTGCATAGGTCCTCCAGGACGAGGCAGTCGCTCACACCCCGCACCTTCCCCTCGCGCTCGATCACCGCCAGGCGATTCGAGCTGGCGATCTGGAACGCATCGAACGGGCGCTTGAACTGGCCAAGCGTGAGGCGAAACGCATCACTGAGCGCAACGTTGGCGTACGCATCTCGCACGCCCACCTCGTTGAACTCGGTGAAGTCGATCATCCACCGCAGATTGACCTTGAATGTCGACGTGATGTCGAACGTCAAGCGAGAGCGGCGGAACACGAAGTCGGTCCCGTGAATCGAGTCCACCGAGGTCCAGTTCCACTGCATGTGGAGCCGGCCGGAGAGACGAATGCGCAAGGCGCTGCTGAAAAGGTCCACCGGCTCGACCTGCGCCAATCCCGCTGACGTCACACAGGTGAGCGCGGCTGCCGTGGCGAGCACCACCCGGCGCGCGACGAGTGGGCAACGATGATTCCGGCTTCGGAGCGGCATCACGATTCCCCCCTCCCGTACGCACGCGCCACACGCTCGGCATTGGACCGCATGACGCTGAGGTAGTCGCCCTCGGCCGGCACGTCGCCACACTGATCGAACACGATGGGCTCCACACTCAATTCTCGCAGCCGGGCAGCCGTCTCGGCCAGTGGCTCTGCTTCCCACAGCATCCACCGTGCCGGATGCTCGCTGAGCAGCCGCCGGAAGTCACGCCACATCCCACCACTCGGGTGCTCCGCGGGCTCCCACTGCACGCTTTGGACGCTCAGCCCGAAACGGCGCTCCAGGTACTGGTACACCGGATGCGAGGCGAGCATCGGGCGGGCTGAACTCGGCGCCACCGCAACAGCGAGCTGCTCATCGAGCGCCGTGAGATCGGCTTCGAGCCCCGCGAAGCCCTGCTCGAAGGTGGCCGCGTGCTCGGGCCAGGCGGCGGCGAACGCCTCCCGGATGGCAGCTGCCTGCCGGATGGCCTGCGTAGGATCGAGCCAGGTCGTGAAGGCAATTCCCTCGTGCGCATGTTCCCCACCGGGGCCGTGCGCATGCGTCACCGTTCCCTCGACGCGCAGCAGGGCGTCCTCGAGCGCTGCGGAAGTGTTCACCAGCTTGGCGGCCGGCAGGCTCACCCGCGACGTCCACTTGGCGTAGCCAGCCCCGTTCAGGAGAATGAGGTCGGCCGCCTGGTACTGGGCCACCACGTCGGCCTCGGGCTGCCAGAAGGCCGGATCCTCATCGTCCGGTGCGGGAAACACCACCTGCACCACGTCGCCGGCGATGCGCTGGGCGAAGTACTGTAGCGGGTAGTTCACCGTATAGACCACCGGTGTGCCACGCTCGCTCACCGCCGGCCGCTCCCGCGGCTCACCACCGCCGCACGCGAGCAACGCTCCCAGACCCGCAACCGTCACGAGGCAGCTTCCCCTCGACCACGCTCGCTGTCGCTCGATCACGACCTCCCTCCTCGTCCCCTCAACGCTAGAAGATCAGCGTACGGATGGCGGACGACCCGAACTGGCTGGTGAGCAGAGTGAGCGCCGTCGCCAGCAGCACACCCATCAGCAACACCGCCACGATCTCCGACGTCATCACCCACGCGATGCTCCCCCGCGAGCCACCGATCTTGACCATGGTCTCAATCTCCCGCCGCCTGAGCCGCAAGGACAGCAGGAACACCAGGATCGCCGTCGCCAGCGTGGACAGCCCGACCACCACCACCGCCGCGATCACGAACGTCTGCACCGTGAGGATCGTGTCGAGCAGCTCATCCATTACCGACACGGGCACCACGATCTGGGACAACTCGTCGGGCGATTCGTAGCGCCCCCGCAGGATCGCCTCGGAGCGCTGATCCGGCGGCACGGCGATAATGGCGGTAATGGGATACGTGCTCAAGTTCCCATGGAAGTGGAACGAGTCGATGTTGTCGGTCGTGATCTCCTGAAACTGTACCACCGACGCATTCGCCGTGATCACGCTGCTGTCGCGCCGCAGGACGCCGGTCGTGGCCCCCGCCTGGGAGAGATCCACGTGCCCGTGGACCAGACCCTCGATCACCCACGCCGTCTTGACGTCCACGAATATGGCGTGGTCGTCGGGGCTGTCCGAGAACGCCAGCACACCGGCTACGCTCATCTTGAGCGGATACACGCCGGCAATGTCGAACACGCTCTCGGGCGACGAGACGACCGTGCCGCCCGCCTCGACGCCGAGCTGCTCCGCCACCCGGGCGCCGAGCACGCAGTCACCCAGCATCGTGAGCGACGTACCCGAAGCGACCTCCAGCCCGCGGAACGCGAAGTACTCGAGCGTCGTACCCACGATCGGATACCCCCGGGCCGTGAACCGCACGTAGAGCGGGATGGGCTGCGCCAGGCCCATCGTGTCGAGCCGAATGGCCTCGGCGTACCGCATGGTTTCAGGGATGTCCGACTCGAAGTAGAGGCTGTTGAGCACCAGTTCCAACGGGCTCCCCTTGGCACCCACGAGGAGGGGTGTGGCCTCGGCGCGGGCCGTGAGCTGGTCGGCACTCTGGTTGACCAGGACCCGCAGGCCGACCGGCAGGAACACAATCAACGTGATCGAGGTGATCAGGATCGCCGTCTTGATCCGGTGGTAGGCGAGATAGCGCCACGCGAGGTAGAGGCTGTCCTTCACGCGTGAAACTCCCGGAAGTCCACCACGCGGCCGTAACGGTCGATCAGGTCGTGGTCGTGGGTCACCGTGATCAGCGTGGCGCCCGTCCGGCTGGCGTAGTCGAACAGGATGTCCAGCACGCGACCCTTGTTGTTGGGATCGAGGTTCCCCGTGGGCTCGTCCGCCAGCAGCAGTCTCGGCTGCGGTAACAGCGCCCGGCACACCGCCACGCGCTGCTTCTCCCCCTGTGAGAGCTTCGTGGCGTAGCGGTCCACCTTGTCCCCGATGTCCACCCCGGCCGCGAGCCGCCTCGCCCGCTCGCGCACCGCGCCGTCGAGCCGCATGGACGGATTGATGCGGTAGGGAAGCAGGATGTTGTCCAGCACGCTGAGGTACTCCAGCAGCTCGAACTCCTGGAACACCAGACCGATGTTGCGGATTCGGAAGTTGCGCCGGCTGCCGTCGTCGAGCGACGTGAGCTCCACGTCGCCGGTCGCGATCCGCCCGGCGCGTGGCAGGGCGATGCCGGCGATGAGGTTCAGCAGCGTGGTCTTGCCAGAACCGCTGGGGCCGATGAACGCCACCGTCTCGCCGCGGTCGATCTGGAGCGTCGGGATCTTCAGGAAGAAATCCCCCTCTGCGTAGCGGAACTCGAGGGCCTCGACGGTGATCACAGCCGCCGCTCCTCCAGCAGCACGAGTCTGGTGATCTTCCAGACGCCGTCTACCGCCCGCACCGTGAAGCGCGCCTCATATTGGTTCGTGCGCCGATGGATGTGACCCCAGTGTCCAACCGAGCCCACCACGTTCCACACCAGGTGCGATTCGAAACCCGCCCCGCCGTCCGCCGGGCGGTAGTCAGCCTCGAGAATCTCCACCTCCTTCACCTTGGCACGCGCGCCGCCCTGGTTCTCCAGCTCCAGGCTGCGGCGCGTCTCGAGGTAGATGTCGGTGAGCAACTCCCCTCCCACACTCCGTTCCAGGATGTCGTAGATCTGGTCCTCCGCGCGGTAGTCGAACGCGAGATACACGTTGCGCAGCAGGCCACCCATCACCTCCTCCGCCTGCTCGCCGGCCACGCTCCACCCCATAGCCCGCGGCAGGCTCAACCCGAGAATCACGAGGGAGGCGACGACGGCAGCGACCGCCGAGCGTGGCGGGAGGCGACGACCCATCACGTCGCGCCAGTGCCGGGCGATCAAGACGAGCAACCCGACCGCGCCGATCACAGCCGCCAGAACGAACGCGAGGCGGAACCGCGGTGGCGACGTCACCTCGACCAGGGTGGGCACCGTGGGATTAGTGAGGAAGTTCTGCCACCGCAGCACGTCGTCGTCCGGCCTCAGGATGTAGGGCAAGGAGCCGGCCTCGTCGGTGGCCGCGCTGGGGACCACGGGGATGCGCTCGTTGAACAGCTCCCACGTCATCGCCACGGAGTCCGGCAGCCCATTCACCGGGTACGTGAAGATCACCCCCAGCGTGGCCGTGATGACGTCCATGTCCTGCGGCGGGTCGATCACCCCGCTGGTGCGCAGGTTGCGGTAGATGAAGTGCACCCGGTCCACGTACCCTTCGACGGCCTCCCCGTCGATCGTGACCGCATTGCGGTCGCGCAGGAACTCCACGACCTGCCGCTTGAGCGCGTCCTGCTCCTCCACCCGGATCGTGTCCTTACCGGTGAGCCCGAGGTCCACCCACTGCTGCAGGTCTTTGGGCCTGAGCACGATCTCTTTGCGCACCTCGTACGGCTCCACGTAGAGAAATGCCGAGATGGGGGCAAAGAACTGGCGCCGCAGGTTGCGGTTCTCGAACTGCGAGAACCAGGGGTCCTCCCAGTCGAGATTGAGCGTCTCCTCGACACCGAGGTAGCGGAAGTCGTTGATCGGGAGGGTGTGGTGATAGGTGACGAACCCGATGTTCGCCGTCGCCAGACCGCGTCCGCTGCCGGGCGGCGAGAACGACAGGCGGGAGGGCCGCCCATCCGTAGGATACGCGAGCCGTGCGAAGACCACGGGCTCTTCCTCACCGGGCGGCACGGGGAGGGGCTCTCCCGTGACCTCGTCGCGCTTGATCCGGTCGCGTGGCTCGATCGAGCGCAGGTATCCGAAGAGCGCGCGTCCCCGCTCGTCCCGTACTACGAAGTCCTCAGCCACGAAGCGCCGCAGACGATCGATCCAGGGCTCCGGCTCGTACCCAATGCGCTCGTACAACTCGTCGGGCAGCAGGTTGCGGAACGCCTCGATGTCCTGCGCACCGATCTCCAGTTCGACCACCACCGAGTCCTGCTCCACGAAGATCTCGGCGATGGTGGACGCCAACATGGCCCGGGTGATGACCAGGGCGTCCGACAGGAGCGACGTGGCACCGCAGGAGAGGACCAGCGTGACGAGCAGCGAGCGAGACAGGATCTTCATGGCGTGGATAAGATACGGGGCCCGGGCACCACGCGGCACCCGGACCCCTCTCAGCCTTCCGACCCTTCGTCCTCAGGTCCCGGGCAGGAAGTACGCCCAGCGGAACATGACCGTGAACGAGCGGTTCTTGGCCGTGGCACTCTCGAACGCGTCGGTGAGCCCCAGCATGAATCGGGCGTCCAGGATCAGCGCCGACTTGAGCGATTCCACGTTCCATGCGAACAGGGCACCGAACGGAACCGTCCACTCGGTGCTCTTGGCGTCGCCCGTGGGGGCCGTGGCGCAATCCACCGGGCTGGTGCCCGTCGTCAGCGTGAACTTGCAGCTCGTATTGAATCCGATGGTCGCACCGCTGTACACTGCGAAGTCGACGGCCGTTCCGAGCGGAACGTACAGGTTGAGCAGGAGAGGAACCTCAATGTACTTGATGTTCACGAAGCTCAGTGTCTCCGTCCCCACCACCAGGTTGTTGCCACCCTTCTGCACCCAGTTTCCTTCGAGGCGTACACTCCAGTACTTGTTGAACCGGTACTCCCCGAAAGCACCGGCCAGGAACCCCCAGCGGTAATCCTGGTCCGTGATGGCATCGCCCTGCATCACGCTGTAGAGGGGACCGCCCTGAATGCCGATCGAGCCCTGCGCCTGCGCGGCACGCGGTGCCAAGGCGACCAGCCCCAGCCCGAACACCAACATCACCAAGACTCTCTTCATCGCTTCACCTCCGTTGGAGATTTTCGTGCGGGCCATGGCCCGTTGTCGAGATCGGCGCGTTGTCCTCAGGTCGCCGACCCCGAATGCAGCGCGAACGCCGCACCCTGTGGGTCCAGGCACTGCACGACCCGGTCTCCGCCCGGGACGTCCATGGGACCGTTGAGCACCTGGCCACCCAGCTGCTTGACCTTCTCGACGGTCTGGTCCACGTCGTCCACCTTGATGTAGTAGAGCCAGAACGGCGGCCCCGGCATCTCGGCGGGCTTATTGAACATCCCACCCAACGGCCACTGCCCCCGCCCGAACATCTGGTAGATCCCCATCTCGCCCATGTCCATGCGGTCGGTCTCGCTCCAGCCGAACAGCTCGGAGTAGAACCCGAACGCGCCTTCGTGATCGGTCGTGGCCAGTTCATGCCACGACACCTCGCCGATCTCCGCCGGTCGCTCGGGTCCCGGCTCCTGCGGCGATGAGTACACTGCGAACACCGCGCCCTGCGGATCGGCCAACACTGAGAACGCGCCACTGTCGGGTATCTCCGTCGGCGGCACGTATACCTTGGCGCCGAGCTCCTGCGCTCGGCTCACTGTTGCCTCGAGATCGGGTGTGGCGACGTATGCCAGCCAGTGCGGTGGCGCCCCTTGCTTTGCCGCCTCCTCGGGGAGCTCCATCAGCCCGCCCATCGGCGTCCCCTTGTTGGTCCACATCGTGTAGGGCATGGAGCCACCCTCCCATTCCTGGGTGCCCCATCCGATGAGCTCGGTGTAGAACGACTGCGCCGCCGCCGGGTCGGTGGTCATGCAGTCGTACCACGTGAACCGGCCGTGTGATGCCTCGGCTGCCATGAGTACCTCCTGGCCAGGGTGGTGCGTGGTGAGAGAGGAAGTATGACAGCGCGGCCGCGGGACGGCTACTGCCTGCGGTCCTGCTCGATCACGCCGAGCCGCTCCTCGAGCCGCGCGGCCTCCGCATTGCGGCCGGCTCGCCGTAGCGCGGCCGCATAATCACGCAGCGTCTCGGCGATGCGCGGATCGTTGGCCTGGAGCGCACGCTCCCGAATTCGCAGGGCGCGGCGGTACAACGTCTCGGCGGCGTCGACCATCCCCTGGTCACGGTACACGTTTGCCAGGCCGTTCAGCGTCACCGCGGTCGAAGGATGGTCTGGCCTCAGCGTGGCTTCCTTGATGGCGAGCGCCCGCACGAACAGGGATTCCGCCTGGACATATTCGCGCTGGGCCCAGTGCGTCTCCGCCAGGTTGTTCTGGATCGCGGCCATGTAGGGGTGGTCGGGCGGCAGGGTGCGCTCGTAGATGTCGCGCGCTCTCCCATAGAACGTCTCCGCATCGTCGTACCGCCCCAGCGTCCAGTACAGCACGCCCAGATTGTTGAAGCCGTCGGCCAGGTCGGGATCGTCGGCCCCGAGCACCGCCTCCCGAATCTCCAGCGAGCGCCGCAGGTACGGTTCCGCCTGCTCGACGCTCCCACGGCGCCAATACATTGCTCCGGTGTTGCTCAACGTTCGGGCCAGCACGGGATCGTCGGGGCCCATGACCTCCTCACGGATTGCCACCACCCGCAACATCAGTGGCTCCGCTTCATCGTACTTGCCCTGCTCGGTGTAGGTGTTCGCGAGGCCCTCGAGCGTCCTGGCGACCCGGATATCGTCGGGTCCGTACAACCGCTCGCGAATGGCGAGCGCACGCTGTCGCGCGTCCTCCGCCTCCTCGTACTGGCCCTGGTAGCGATACACCGATCCCAGGAGATCCAGGCTCGCGGCCACGTCTTCGTGGTCCGGGGAGAGCGCCTCTTCGCGGATGACTAGCGACCGCTCGATCAGCTCGCCGGCGTCGTCGTACAACCCGAGGGCCCGGTACACCTCGCCGATCGTGGCCATGAGCCGGCCCTGCACGCGCGGCTGGTCGGTCAGCTCCGTCGTTATCCTCTCGGCTCCTTGATCGAGGATTTCACGTGCCGTGATGGTGTTGCCCCGCGCCTGGCTGGGATCGGATACCTCGAACAGCCCGACCAGGAACTCCGACACCTGTCGGGCCGCCTCAGCCTCCTCTGCTGTCATCCGCTCGGCGCGCGTCGCCCGCACCATGCCCGCGGTGGCGAGCACCGTCCCCAGCACCAGCGCCACCGCCGCCGCGGCGGCGGCGATGACACCCGCACGGTGCCGCCGCACGAACTTCCCCATCCGGTAGGTCGCGCTGGGCGGACGCGCCAGCACCGGCTCGTCGTGCATGTAGCGCGCGAGCTCGAGCGCCAGGGCGTTCGCCGTCTCGTAGCGTCGCGCGCGGTCCTGCTCCATCGCCTTCATCACGATCCAGTCGAGATCGCCCCGCAGCTCGCGTCGCAGGGTCCCCGCGTCGGTGTGCCGACTGGCGGCGACGTCACCCGCCGTGTGGCCCAGGCCGCTCAGCCGCGCGCTGGGCGTTGGCGGGTTGGTTTCCCGCATCACCAGGCGGGCGATGAAGGCCTGCATGCCGATCTCGCGTGGATCGAGCGGCAGGTGCCCCACCAGCAGCTCGTACAGCATCACGCCCAGGCTGTAGATGTCGGTGCGGGTGTCGACGTCGAGGCCGGACATCTCCGCCTGCTCGGGACTCATGTAGGCCGGGGTGCCCATGGCCTGCCCGTAGGCCGTCACGACCGTCTTGTCGGTGAGCCGCTGGCCGGTGGCCTTGGCGATCCCGAAGTCGATGATCTTGGGAACCGGGGTGCCCTCCTGCTCCGTCACCAGCACGTTGGATGGCTTCAGGTCGCGGTGGATGACGCCCTTCTGGTGCGCGTGCTGCACCGCCTGGCAGGCGGACATGAACAGCTCGAGCCGCTCCCGGGTCGAGAGCTTGCGGTTGTCGCAGTACTCATTGATGGGGACGCCGCGCACCGCCTCCATCACGAAGTACGGGCGACCCCGATCGGTCACGCCGGCCTCGAACACCTTGGCGATGCTGGCGTGCTCCATCACGGCGAGCGCCTGGCGCTCGGCCTCGAAGCGGGCCACCACCTCCTTGGTGTCCATTCCCAGCTTCATGACCTTGAGCGCCACGCGGCGCCGTACCGGCTGGGTCTGCTCGGCCTCGTACACGATCCCCATGCCGCCCTCCCCAAGAACCTGGAGAATGCGGAATGGTCCGATACGCTCCGGATGCTCCTCGGCGCTCATCGGCGATGGACTGGGCGCGGTGGGGTCGTACTGCTCGTCAGCAATCACGCGGCGATTCGGCTAGCGCGACGCCTCATCCTCGATGATGATGTCAGGGTCGATCTCCTGGTGCAGCTTCGCGCCGTGGTTGTCGATGCACCAGATCTCGACGTTGTACTCGTACGTCTCACCGGCCTGATCGGGCTCCATGTCGCTGGCGGTGGCAGGATCATTCCGGCGACCCTTGCGCTTGTTGGAGTCAAATGGCCAGCGGTTGCTCTTCTTGGGATAGACGCGGATCGAGTCGACGCGCCCAGTCTCGTGGATCTGCCACTCGACGTCGTCATCTTGAGCGATCCGCAGGCTCGAGGGTGCAACGTTGCCTCTCACGGCGCCGTTGACGCACTGAGCCGTGACGTTGACGTGTCCGGTCTTGGCGAGCGGCGCCGCGCCATCATGGGCGGCGGCGATCCCCAGGCCGGCTACCAGGGGAAGTCCAGCGAACAGGAACAGGCTGCGGTGCATGGGAGGCCTCCGGGTCTGGATCGGGAAGCGCCAAGTTTGGCGAGGCCGGCCGTCAAAGGCAAGGGAGTCGGCCAGTCAATCCCCGGCGAGCCGCTCGAAGGCGCTCGTGCTGCGCGCCTCGAGCCCTTCGCCCGCCCGCATGAGGAAGTAGGCAGCGAGGCCCTGACGCTCAGCCAGTCGCCGACCTTCCTCGGGCCCCAGCACGCTGAGGGCAGTGGCCCAGGCGTCGGCCACCGCCGCCCGCTCGTGCAGCACGCTCACCGAGACGCCGGCATGGCGCGCCGGGCGGCCGGTGCGCGGGTCCAGGATGTGGGCGTAGCGCACACCGTCGATCTCGTAGTAGTTGCGGTAATTACCGGAGGTGGCGGCGGCCATGTCCACGAGGTCCACGGGGCGGTATACCGAGCGGACCTCGGCCCCGGGTAGCTCGATTCCGGCCCGCCACGGGGAGCCGTCCGCCTTGCGCCCCCGGGCAAAGATCTCGCCGCCGACCTCCACCATGAACGCGGTGAACCCCAACGCGTCGAGTGCCTCGGCAACCTGATCCACCCCGTAGCCCTTGGCCACGGCCGAGAGGTCGGCCACCGTGCCCGAGTGGGTCTTTGCCAGGGTCCCGGCTGCCGTATCGATGATGATCCGCTCGTAACCCACCCGCTCCTGCAGGCGTCGCAGCTCCCGGTCGTCGGGCGGAGTGGACGGCCTCTCCGACGGTCCGAAGCCCCACGCATCCACCAGCGGCCCCACCGTAACGTCGAAGGCGCCACCCGAACGCTCACTCACGCGCCGGGCGATCTCAAAGACCTCCAGCGTTTGCGGCGATACCGAGAACGGCTCCAAGCCCTGGTAGCGGTTGAACCGGGAGAGCTCGGAGGCGCTGTCGTAGGTGGACATCAGGCGGTTCACGGTCTCGAGCCGGGCCTCGATCGTGTCCCGCACGGTTGCTGAGCGAGCCGGTGTGAGATCACCCGCATCGATCATCACCGTATAGGTGGTACCCATCGTGAGGCCCGAGAGCTCGTGGATCTCGGGAGGGCGCTCGCGCAGCATGCCGCGGCTGGCAAGCAGCGCCGCAATGAGCAGGAGCGCGATCAACGATCCAAGGACGGAGCGCCGCATGGGAGCCGCTAGTTCCGGGACCCGTCCCGCCCCTGCACGCCCGCCACGGCGGCCTCGACGAGCCGGTATGCCGCCTGGAGGGACTTCCCGTCGGGGTCGCGCTCGTTGGCCGGCGTCGAGGCCACGCCGAACGCAGCCACCTTCTCATAGCCGAACATCGCGGTGATGGCTGCGGCCAACTCCCGGCTCGTGGGGCCGTCCGGCACGGTCAGCGAGTGACCGGCGACCTCCTCGGGATCCAGCACGTCCATGTCCACATGCACGTAGATGACGTCGACCACTTCCGAGAGACGGCGCATCTCCTCGTGCAGCCGGGCCGAGACGTTGCGGACATCGTCCACCGAGATCTCGTGCACGGCAGCCGAATCCAGCAGCACCCGCTCCAACGGGTCCACGTCGCGCAGCCCGACCATCAAGATGTGCTCCGTCGAGAGCGCCGGGTCGAGACCTGACTCCAACCTAAGATTGCGGAGCGCGAGGCCGGTGGACACTGCCACCGGCATGCCACCCAGCATGCCGCTCAGCGTTGTCTCCGGCGTGTTGAAGTCACCATGCGCGTCGATGAACACCAGACCGACGCGCTGCGGCTCGGACGTCGCATGCTGCAGGCCTCCTAGCACGCCCAAGAGCGACGTGCAGTTTGCCAACAGGCCGACCGACAGCTGATTCCGCCCCACGTTCTTCGCCACGATTCCAGCCAGGTGGCCGTTCGCCATCCCCATGCGATGCCACTCACCGTACTCCCGCTGCTGGTCCGCCGTGAGCTCGACTTCGTCCACCCGTCTGACCGTGGCACCCATGCGCCCCAAGCGACGGCCGAGGTCCCCGCCCTCGAGGTAGTCGGGGACCCCGGAGATCTCGGGAACGTTGCGGGCGCCGGTGTACGGCATCTTGATGAGCGCCACCTGCACAGCGCCGGTGGTGTCGGTGAACTGCTGGGCCTGCAGTGCCATGGGAACCAACGCAGCAATCGCGATCGAAACGAGGGGCTTCCTCACCTGTGATCTCCGGTGGAGAGAAGGGCCGTGGGCCGGTCGTGGCTAACGTACGCGGTCGGACTCTGGCCGGTAAGCGGTAGAACCGGGGTCGGCCGGTAACCGTGGACTCCCCATGACCGTCGTCGTACCTTGCGTCCAGTCGTTGCCGCGCGGCGGCGATCTCACCGATTGCGACGAGGAGGGGCTGTGGGCGGACTGTTCGGCGTCATCTCGAACGAAGACTGCGTACCCGATCTCTACTACGGCACCGACTATCACTCCCACCTGGGCACCATGCGGGGAGGGCTCGCCGTGCGGAACGGATCCGGCTTCACCCGCATCATCCACGACATCACCAACGCCCAGTTCCGCAGCAAGTTCGAGGACGACCTCTCACGGCTCACGGGCACCATGGGCATCGGGGTCATCAGCGACTACGAGGACCAGCCCCTCATCATCAGCTCGCACCACGGGACCTACGGTATCGTCACCGTGGCCAAAGTTGGCAACCTCGACGCGCTGGTACGGGCGGCGCTGCACAAGAACGGGACGCACTTCTCCGAGATGACCGGGGGCGAGGTGAACCCAACCCAGCTCGTGGCACATCTGATCGACCAGGGCGACACGTTCGTGGACGGCATCCGGCATGCCCAGGAGGTGATCGAGGGGTCGTGCTCGATCCTCCTCCTCACCGACGACGGGATCTACGCCGCGCGGGACCGCCTGGGACGCACCCCCGTCGCCACTGGGGAGAAGGAGGGCGCGTACGCCGTCACGTTCGAGACCTGCGCGTTTCCCAACCTGGGGTACCAGACGACCCGTCACCTGGGCCCGGGCGAGATCGTGCGGGTCAGCAGCGACGGGGTCGAGCCGCTGCAGCCACCCGGTGAGGCGATGCAGATCTGCGCATTCCTCTGGGTGTACTACGGCTACCCTGCGTCGCACTACGAGGGGATCAACGTCGAAGCGACGCGCTATCGTTGCGGGGGATTACTTGCGAAGCGTGACGACGCCGAGATCGACATCGTGGCCGGCATTCCCGACTCGGGAACCGGTCACGCCATCGGCTACGCCAACGCCGCGGACGTGCCGTACAGCCGGCCATTCGTGAAGTACACGCCCACCTGGCCCCGCAGCTTCATGCCGCAGGACCAGCGGGTACGTGACCTCGTGGCCCGCATGAAGCTCATCCCCATCCGTGAGCTGATCGAGGGCAACCGGCTGCTGTTCTGCGAGGATTCGATCGTGAGGGGCACGCAGCTCAAGGACATCATCCGGCGGATCTTCGCGTACGGCGCGGAAGAAGTGCACATGCGGCCCGCCTGCCCGCCGCTCATCTTCGGCTGCAAGTTCCTCAACTTCTCCCGCTCGCGGTCCGAGCTGGACCTCGCCGGACGGAGCGCGGTGCACGAGCTGGAGGGTGACGACCCGAGCAACCTCGACGAGTACGCCGACCCTGACTCCGAGCGGCACTGTGTGATGGTCGAGCGGATCCGGGAGCGCCTGGGGCTCACGTCGCTGCGCTACCAGCGGCTGGACGACCTCGTGTCGGCCATCGGCCTGCCCAAGGCGAAGCTCTGCACCTACTGCTGGGACGGGGCGGAGGGCGGCTAGGGCAGGCACACCACCGTAAAGCGAGCACCGAGAGACCTTCTACCGGCGCGCGGGCGTCTCGCGCACGCGGTAGCCGCGGATGTGACCGATCTGGTAGTTTTGGTCTGCCGCAGCAGCGGCCTTCACCCTCTGGGACGCGGTAACACGGGAGACGAAGGGATGATCAAAGAGCTCTATACCCCCATGCAGATTGAACTCCAGCAGCGTGCGCGGGAGCTGGCCGAGACCGCGATGCGCCCCGTGGCAGCCAAGTACGACGTCGCACAGGAGTACCCGTGGGAGGTCCAGAAAGCCATCAAGGCGGCGGGCCTCTCGGGCGTGTGGATTCCCGAGGAGTACGGCGGTATGGGCGGCGGCGTACTGGACCTGTGCATCGTCGTCGAGGAGTTCTCGCGGGCGTGCGGCGGCATGGGCGTGGGGTTCGCGGTGAACGCGCTGGGGTCGTTCCCCATCATCGTGGGGGGCACCGACGAGCAGAAGGAACGCTGGCTCCCCGGCATCGCCGCGGGCGAGAAGCTCATTGCGTTCGGGCTGTCCGAGGCCAAGGCCGGATCGGATGCCGGCTCGATGACGACGCGCGCCGAGAAGGACGGCGACCACTACGTGCTCAACGGCGAGAAGAAGTGGAACACCGGCGGCGCCGTAGCTGCGTACAACACGATCTTCGCCGTGACCAATCCTGACCGCGGCGCGCGGGGCATCTCGGCGTTCATCGTCGACGAGGGCTCGCCGGGCTACAGCGTGGGCAAGCACGAAGACAAGATGGGGATCCGCTGCGTGCCCGTGGTGGAGATCCATTTGGACAAGTGCAAGGTGCCCGAAGCCAACCTGCTGGGCGGGCGCGAGGGCCAAGGCTTCAAGCACGCCATGATCACCCTCGACCGGGCGCGCCCGGGCGTCGCTGCGCAGGCTGTGGGGTTAGCGCAGGGCGCACTCGACCTGGCCCTGGAGTACACGCACGAGCGGCAACAGTTCGGCCAATCGGTCAGCTCGTTCCAAGGCGTGCAGTGGATGCTGTCCGACATGGCCACGCAGGTCGAGGCCGCCCGGCAGCTCGTGCACCACGCCGCCCGCGTCATCGACTCGGGCCACCGGCATATCACCAAGGTTTCGGCCATGTGCAAGCTGATGGCCACCGACGTCGCCATGAAGGTGACGACCGATTGCGTGCAGCTGTTCGGCGGCTACGGGTACTGCAAGGACTACCCGATCGAGAAATACATGCGCGACGCCAAGATCACGCAGATCTACGAGGGCACGAACCAGATTCAACGCCTGGTCATCGCACGCAACCTGCTGCGTGAGGCGGCCGGAGGCGCCAAGTGATGCGATCGCGGTTCGGCGTTCTCGCGCTGGCCTGCCTGCTGGTCGCCCCGGCTGGCTCCCTGAGTGCACAGTCCGGCTCGGAATCGGGTAAGGACACCACCTGGTACACGGTGCAAGGCGAGCGGCACGGCGTGAGCTTCTTCCGGCAGCACCGGCACCCCGGCGTGGAGTACGAAGCCGGAGAGCGGCTCACCTTCGACCGGTACCACACGGCCGACGTCATGTACGAGTGGCTGCGGCGCTGGGCCGAGCAGTACCCCGACATCCTGGACCTCTACGAGGTTGGCAAGAGCTTCGAGGGCCGGCCGATCCTGCAGGTCACGATCACGAACAAGGAGACCGGCGGTGCCGAGGACAAGCCGGCCGCCTTCTTCGAGGGCGGGCGCCACAGCGGTGAGATCACCAGTTCCGAATCGGTGCTGTGGCTGATCCAGCACCTGCTGGAGCGCTACGGCGAGGATGAGGCCATTACCGACCTCATCGACACTCGGGCCATCTATCTCAAGCCGCAGAACAACCGCGACGGCTCCAACCTCTACCTCCATACGGCGCAGGCGAACCGCAGCACGGTGCGGCCACACGACAGCGACCGTGACGGGCTCATCGACGAAGATCCGCCGGAGGACCTGGACGGTGACGGGGTCATCTACCAGATCCGCTACCGGCCGGGACCGGACGAGGAGGAGGACGCGAACCGGATTCTGGACGACCGCGATCCGACAGGCCGCCTGCTGCGGCGGGCGCCGGACGGCGAAGGCGAGTGGATCGTCATTTCCGAGGGCATCGACAACGACGGAGACGGCAGCTACAACGAGGACGGGATCGGGGGGCTCGACCTGCACCGCAACTACCCCGAGAACTGGCGGCCAGAGCCCGGCCAGGACCGCACCGGCCGCGGGTACACCCAGTTCGGCGCCGGTGCGTTCCCGCTGAGCGAGAGCGAGACGCGCGCCACCGTGATGTGGGTGCTCACGCATCCTAACATCTCGGTCGCCAACTCGATGGATACGCGCGTGCCCATGCACCTGCGGCCGCCGTCCACGTCGAAGAGCGCGGAGCGCATGTATCCGGAGGACCTGGCGTACTACGTCTACTTCGACAGCCTCGGCATGGGGCTCACGGGCTATCCGTGGGCCGGCGACGTGTACGACGTCTATCGCACGCGGGTGCCGGTGAGCCCATTCACGGGCGACTCGACCCGTCCGAGCCCCCTGTTCGGGCACAGCCCCGACTTCGGGTACTGGTACTACGGGGCGATCTGGTACGGCGACGAGCTATGGAATGGTGGCCGCATGAAGGACTACAACGGCGACGGCCTGCTCGACGATGTGGACGGCCTTGCGTGGGACGACGAGGGGAACGGCGGCCGGGGCTTCCGCGAGTGGGAGCCGTTCGAGCACCCCACGCTCGGCGCGGTGGAGATCGGGGGGTTCCACCCCAAGTTCTTCTCCCAGAACGGGCCGCCCGAAGAGCTCGAACGGTGGGTGCGCAACCAGGCGCTGTTCAATCTCGAGATGGCGCTGCACTTGCCCCTCGTCGACGAGGTCGAGACCGCCGTGCGCACCCTGCAAGGCGACGGTGACAGCACGACGTATGAGGTCACGGTGAGCTGGACGAACAGCGGCCAGCTTCCCACGGCCCTCCAGCAGGCGCAGCTCGTGAAGATCGTGCAGGAAGACCGGGTACGGCTCCGGTTCGATTCGTCACTCACCGCCGGGAAGACGCCTACGGTACGCATCGTCAGCCCGAGCCGGCGGGACAAGGTGATCAGGGCTGGGTGGACGGAGCCGGGAGAGCGGAAATCCGTCACCTTCGAGGTGCGCACGTACGGCACCCCCGGTGTCGAGGGTACGGTGCACGTGCTGTCCACCAGAGGTGGCTTGGTGAAGGTCCCGCTGACGCTGGGACGGCCGGAAGAGGACCGCTAGCGCGCTCCCCCGAACGCCGCGGCAGCGAGCACACGCTGGTCGGCGGGGAACTCGTGTACCGTCCCGTCATCCACGCCGATGACCCGCTGGCCCTGGCGCGTGGAGATGAGCAAGTGGTGTGGTCCGATCCACCGACAGGGTGCGAATCCATCGTCGGCGGGCATCCCACCCGGTTCCTCACCGATGAGCTCCTCGAACACCACCTTCTCGTTGACCGACTGCCGCCGAGGTCGAGGCGGGGCGCCCAGCCGTCCCCGCACCACGACGTGCCGGGTCGTGTAGGTCTGCGCCTGCCCGACCCTCGCGTAGGTGCGTTCGTGCGCAATGCGGTAGTTGTCGGGTGACCAGCACACGTTGAAGTCGCTCGGCACACCCAGCTCCTTCTCCTCCGCCACGTAGATGTACGTATTCCCCGACACGTCGTACATCACCACGTGCAGCGTGTTGGTCCAGCGGCGGGACACCACCTCGTAGGTGATGAGGTTGGCGTTGGCGGACCACTCGGCGTTCTGCGGGCGGCTCTGATAGTCGGCAATGAGTCGCTCGCCCCGCCCGTCATGCTGCGCGACCCACAGCTCCTTGACGATCTCCGGCTGCGGTCGGTTCGTGAAGGTGACGGTACGCTCCCGGAAGTAGGCAACCCGCCGGCCGTTGGGGGCAAACTCCAACTCCGATCTGCCGAGGCGCGCCACCGTGGCCAGCGTGCCGCAATCCTCGCTGCTCACCGTGTAGAAGTTGGTGCCGTCGGAGACGATCGCTTCAGAGGCCGACCGGAAGGCCACGAACCGGTCCGATGCCTCGCAGCCGATGTCGCGCACGGTTCCGGAGGCGTCGAGCAGCTTCACCCCGCCACCACCGGTGTGCTGAAAGCCGACGCCGAGGAGATCGCCGCCCGACGACCACGCCAGGGTGTAGACCGTGCCGGTCGGGCCCTCGTGCACGTCGGTGATCGACCCTGTCTCGTTGTCGATCGCAACGATCTGCGTCGTCCCACCGCTGCGGAACGCGACGGCGAGCTGCCGCCCACTCGAGCTCGCGGCCGCAGCGAGGACCGCCCCGACATTCCTGACGACCGGTTCGTCCGTCCCGGTTCGCGTGTCCTGGCGGTAGATCGCCTCGCCACTTTGATAGACGTAGGCGTGTCCCGCCCCAGGCGCCGGGGCGGCCGCCGACTCGGCCTCGCCGCTACCGCCCGAGGCACAGGCCGTAGCCATCACTGCGATCCACCAGAATCTCATCGCCGACATGAATCACTCACTGTTGGTTGCGCGCTTGAAACGTAGCGTTGGCTACCGGCCGGGGCATCCCACTAGCGTCTGCGGGCGCCGCCCCTCCGCGGCATGACGGAGCGCCCCTGCCGCTTGGGCATCGTGTCCCGCAGGTGGGGCTGGCTCGGTCCGACGGCGGGCTCGAAGCCCGGCACGACCTCACGAGGGAACGTCCGGCCCATCAGCTTCTCCACGTCCCGCATCATCAGCCACTCGTCGGGTGACATGAGCGTCAACGCCACTCCCTGCGCCCCGGCCCGGGCCGTGCGACCCACGCGATGGACATAGATCTCGGGGTCGTGCGGGACATCGTAGTTCACCACCATCACGATGTTCTCGACGTCGATGCCGCGGGCGGCGACGTCCGTCGCCACCAGGATGCGGGTCCTGCCCTGCTTGAACCGCTCGAGCACCTCGTTGCGCGAGCTCTGCGTCTTGCCCCCATGAATCGCCCCCACGCTGTTGCCCTCGCGACGCAGGTGGCGAGCGAGCTTGTCCGCTCCGAACTTGGTGCGGGTGAACACCAGGGTGCGCCCCTGGGGCAGCTCATCCAGCATCATGGCCAGCACGTTCCGCTTCTCGGACTTGTCGACAGCCACCAAGACGTGTTCCACGCCGTCGGCGGCTTCGGCGCGCCGGCCGATCTCGACCGCGGCGTGCTCCTTGAGCGCGCGGCGCGCCAGCCGGTCCACGTCGCCCGAGATGGTGG
>JBDGYO010000176.1:0-6506 GCA_039584015.1 Gemmatimonadota bacterium
AGTCCCCACAGAGGCTCTACCAGTCATATAGAACATACGAGAAAGGCAAATGTTCCGCCTGGCGGTTGGCTGCGGCGGCCGGTCAGGTATAGAGTAGGCGAGAATCCTCCACGAGGGAATCCGCCAATGGCACCCGGGAAATCCCCCACTCCTGCAGTGCTCGCCAGGCACGCCCGGAGCCGGCTGCGCTCGATGGCCGATCCGGAATCCGCCCACGGATTCCGGACCTACTTTAAGAAGGATGACGACGTCGCCCTCCTGGGTGTTAAGACGACCCCGGTCCGCACCCTGGCGCGGGAGCTGTACCAGCGCGTTGCCCCGACGTGGCAGGTCGCCGATGCGGTCGCCTTCGCCGATCTGATGGTGCGAGACCGCTACCTCGAGGCCAAGGGCCTGGGCCTGACCGTGTTGAACCGCTACCGCGCCGTCTATCCTAGGTCGCTCCTGGCCACGGCACGGAAGTGGTTGGCAGACGGTCACTTATGCAACTGGGCGGCGGTCGACGCCCTGGCTCCGCTGGTGCTCACGCCGCTGGTGGTCCGCTACCCGCAGCTCGAGCCACGGCTGATCCGCTGGGGCGGGGCGCGCAATCAGTGGCTGCGTCGCGCAGCGGTCGTCACCTTCGTGCCCTTGGCACGCCACGGAGAGCGGCTCGACCAGGCCTACGCGCTGGTGGCCGGTCTCCTGTCCGACCGGGAAGACCTCATGCACAAGGCGTGTGGCTGGCTGCTGCGAGAGGCGGGGAAGACCGACATGCCCCGACTCGAGCGTTTCCTGCTGCGGCACGGGCCGGCGCTGCCCCGGACCACGGTGCGGTATGCCATCGAGCGCTACCCAGAGCGCCGGCGCAAGCAGCTCCTGGCTGAGACGAGGGGATAGGGCCGGCTCGTCGGTTCGACAGAGCCGGCCCCGCGGCGTGCGTCTCCTTACTGTTCCATCCCCTCCAAATCCAGCAGGAACGCGTAGATGAATGCGGTCTCGTGCATCCGCCGGAACCGCCCCGACGCGCCCCCGTGCCCGGCTTCCATGTTGGTCTTGAGAATGAGCCGGTTGTCGTCGGTCTTCACCGCTCGCAGCTTGGCCACCCACTTGGCCGGCTCCCAATACTGCACTTGTGAGTCGTGCAGTCCCGTGGTGACCAGCAGATTGGGGTAGTCCTTGGCCTCGACTTGGTCGTACGGTGAGTAGGAGAGCATGTAGTCGTAGTACACCTTCTCGTTGGGGTCGCCCCACTCGTCATACTCCGAGGTGGTCAGGGGGATACTCTCGTCCAGCATGGTCGTAACGACGTCCACCCATGGCACGCGCGCGACCACGCCGTTGAACAGATCAGGGCGCATGTTCACGATCGCACCCATCAGCAGCCCGCCGGCGCTGCCCCCTTGTGCGTACAGGTGTTCCGGCGACGTGAACCCGGTCTCAGCCAGGTGCTCGGCGCACGCAATGAAGTCGGTGAAGGTGTTCTTCTTGTGGAGCAGCTTCCCGTCCTCGTACCACCAGCGGCCCATCTCCATCCCACCCCGCACGTGGGCGATGGCGTATGCGAAGCCGCGGTCCAGCAGGCTGAGCCGTGCGGAGCTGAACGTGGCGTTCCGGCTGGAGCCGTAGGAACCGTAGGCGTAGAGCAGCAGGGGGTTCTCACCATCGCGCTCCAGCCCCTTGCGGTAGACCAGGGAGATGGGTACCCGCACCCCGTCGTCGGCCGTTGTCCAGAGCCGCTCGGTCACGTAGTCGTCCGGATCGAATTCGCCCAGCACCTCGTCGCGCTTGAGCAGCTCGCGCTCGCGCGAGTCCATCTGGTAGTCGTACACCGACCAGGGCGTCGTCAGGGAGGTGTAGTTGTAGCGCAGGACCTTGGTATCAAAATCGTAGTTCGTCCCGATCCCGACCCAATACGTGGGCTCACCGGCCTCCAGGTAATGCCCCCCTTCGCCCTCCCAGGGCATGATGCGGAGCTGTGGCAGCCCGTCCTTGCGCTCAGACACGACGAGATAGTCCGCGAAGATCTGGAAGCTCCCGAGGAGCACGTCGTCACGGTGCGGAATGACCTCCTCCCACGCCGCGCGCTGCGTATCGTCGATCGGCGTGCGCATCAGGCGGAAATTCTCGGCGCCGTCATTGGTGCGGATGTAGAAGTGGTCCTTGTAGTGGTCGATGCTGTGTTCGTGGTTCTGTTGCCGCGGGAGGAACACGGTGAACTTGCCCAGCGGATCGTCGGCGTCGAGGTAGCGGTGCTCGTCGCTCAGCGTCTGCGAGGACCGGATGACGACATAGGCCTTGGATTTGGTGCGGTAGACGTAGCTGCTGAACTCCTCGTCCGGCTCTTCGTACACCAGCACGTCCTCGGTTGCATCCGTTCCCAACGTGTGCCGATAGATCTGGTACCAGCGCAGCGTCTCAGGTTCTTGCCTGGTGTAGAACACCGTCTGATTGTCGTTTGCCCACGCGACGTTGCCCGTGACGTTCGGGATGACGTCGTCGAGGAGCTCTCCCGTCGCCAGGTTCTTGAAGCCGATGGTGTAGAACCGGCGGCCGACGGTGTCGGCGGCGAACGCCATGAGGTTCTGGTCGTAGCTCACGCCGCGCGGGCCACCGGAAAAGAACCCGTGTCCTTCCGCCAGCTCGTTGGCGTCGAGCATGATCTGCTCCGGCGCGTCCATGGTCCCGGGCCGGCGTGCATAGATGGGATACTCCCGTCCCTCTTGCCACTTGGTGTAGTACCAGTAGTCGTCGAGCTTGTACGGGACCGACTCGTCGGTCTCCTTGACGCGGCCCTTGATCTCCTCGAACAGCGCCTCCTGAAACGCCTCGGTGTGGGCTGTGACGGCGGCCGTGTACGCGTTCTCGGCCTCGAGGTAGGCGATGACCTCGGGGTCGTCCCGCTCGCGCAGCCAGAAGTAGTCGTCGATCCGCACGTGGCCGTGGGCCACGAGCTCTTGCGGGGTCACCTTCGCCACCGGCGGCGTGGGTTCCGATTGTGACTGTGCGGTGAGCACGGCAGGTGTGGCTGCGATGATCATGCTGGTGGCCAGTAGAGTCGTCAGGGCGAGCCGCATCTTCCCCTCCTCTTCGATCGTCGTCCGCGGCGTGGGGCTTGTGCCGGCCCGCGCCGCTCGGCTATGCATTCGTGCCCTCGCCGGGCAGGACCAACCCGCCCGAGCGAGGCCTCAAAGATGGTCAAAGCGAACCGACAGTTGAAGGGTGGGGGACAGTGCAAGAATCCAACAGGGGCCGATGGGTAGGTGCGGTGCTGTGGGTCGTCGCGGTGATCCTGATGCTGAGCTCGGCAGTGTACCAGCGGCTCACGGGCCCGACGCACCCGCTGCGGGGCGGATTTGCCGTGGCCGGTGAGAGCTACCGCTACCGCCTTCCACGCAGCGGCGTGACCACGGAGGGCACCCGCGTGGCGATTCCCAACCCGGGGCAGGACGTCTCGGGTGGTCTGATCTACCGGCGGTATCCTACGAATGAGGAGTACACGACGCTGCCGCTCGCAGTCGAGGGCGGGGAGCTCGCCGCGCAGCTCCCGGTGCAGCCGGCAGCCGGAAAGCTGGAGTACTACCTCGTACTCGATACGCCGGATGGCGGTCGCTGGATTCCGGCACGCGACGAGACTGTGGTGATGCGGTACCGTGCTCCGGTGCCGGCGGCCGTACTGATACCGCACGTGCTCTTCATGTTCATCGCCGTGCTGGTGGGGATCCGTGCGGGTCTGGCGGCGCTGTTCGATCCGCAGGGGATGCGCCGGATCGCCTGGGTGACGCTCGGGACCATGACGATCGGCGGCCTGATTCTGGGGCCGATCGTGCAGGAGTATGCGTTCGGCGCCTTCTGGACGGGCTTCCCGTTCGGCTATGACCTCACCGACAACAAGACCCTGATCATGTGGCTGGTGTGGGTGGTCGCGTGTGGGGCGCTGGGGTGGAAGACCACCCGGAACGTGTCGCTCGCCCGGGTCACGGTTCTGCTGGCAACGGTGGTGATGCTCGTGGTGTACCTCATTCCTCATAGCCTCCGCGGCAGCGAGCTGGACTACTCCCAGGTGGATCAGGGCGTCGATCCGTCTGAGGCGGTCGAGACGGGCAACCCCTGACCGACCACGCACCTTCGGTGGCGGGCTTCCGCCCCGCCCGGTGGCTTTCGGGCCCCCATGCGCAAACCGTGGGGGCCCGGTTGCTGCGCTCCCACCGAGGAGTGCGGTTGGATCGGGAGCGCGTGGAGCTACCGGACGGCGATTTCCTCGACCTGGACTGGGTAGCGCGCGCCGGAGGCACCACCACGATGGACCGGGAGCCGCTCGTGCTGGTACTGCACGGCCTCGAGGGGTGTGCCGAATCCGGGTATGCGTTGGAGATGTACCGTGCGCTCGTGCGGGAGGGGTTGGCGCCGGTGGGGTTGAATTTTCGCGCCTGCAGCGGCGAGCCCAACCGCCTGCCCCGTATGTACCACTCGGGGGAGACCGGCGATCTGGCGCACGTGCTGCACCTCCTCCGCCGCCGTTACCCGGAGCGACGGCTCGGTGTCGCCGGGTTTTCTCTCGGCGGCAACGTGCTGTTGAAGTTCCTCGGTGAGCGCAGTGGGCCCAGCCACGCGAATGGCACGCCGGGTGCGGCGGTCGCGATCTCGGTGCCGTTCGATCTGTCGGCCGGTGCCGAGTGGATCGAACGTGGCTTTTCCCGCGTGTATCGCCGGTACCTGGTTCGGCGACTGCACCGCAAGGTGCGGCGCAAGAGGGCGATCCTCGAGCCGCACGTCGACGTGGAACGCGTCCTCGATGCGAGGACGTTTCGCGAGTTCGACGACGCCGCCACCGCGCCGCTGCATGGATTCGCCGGGGCAGAGGACTACTACCGGCGCTCCAGCTCGTCGCCGTTCATCGCTGCGATCGACGTCCCCACCCTGGTGATTCACGCGCTGGATGATCCGTTCGTGCCGCCCGAGGCGGTGCCCCGCGAGGCGCTGCAACAGAATCCCACGATCGAAGCATGCATCAGCGAGCGCGGAGGACACGTCGGTTTCGTGACGGGGCCGCCGTGGCGACCCCGGTTCTGGGCCGAGCGAGAGGCGGCTCGGTTCCTAGCCAGGCGACTCGGCTGAGGCCCTGGGGCAACCCATTAGATTCCCTACTCCCTGAATCACCAGTCCTCACGAGGAGACAAGAGCATGGCCGTCACCAGCACTGCCACCGCCACCTGGAATGGTGTGTTGAAGTCCGGCAACGGTACCTACGAGGCCGCGTCGGGCGCGTTCCAGGGCGACTACACCTTCGCCACTCGGTTCGAGGGAGCGCAGGGGACCAATCCAGAGGAGCTCATCGCGGCGGCCCATGCGGCCTGCCTCAGCATGGCGCTCTCGGCCGGGCTGGAGAAGGCTGGGACGCCGGCGACGCGTATCACGACGACAGCGTCGTGCACGATGGACATGGTTGATGGCGCCCCAAAGATCTCGAAGATGCAGCTTCAGGTACGCGGCTCCGTGAGTGGGCTCGACAACGCCGCCTTCGTGGTGGCCGCCCAGAGCGCCAAGGACAACTGTCCGGTTTCCAAGGCGCTCCAGGGCAACGTGGCGTTCGAGCTGGACGCCGCGCTGGAGACGTGAGCTCGGCGCGCATTCCCCAGCGCATTCACCGGGGGGGGAACGAGGTCGTCATCACGTCTGCCGCGAGGAGATGACTGGTCGACCCCTCCTCGACCCGATGACCGTGCCACAGGATGTCGAGGCCGTGTCCATCCAACTGGTGGGCAGCTACGCCATCCGAATCGACTGGAGTGACGGGCACGGGACCGGGATCTACACCTACGAGCAGCTGGCGGCGCTCTGTCCCTGCGAGGCGTGCCGCGGAGCCGGGACCTGACGCCGTGGATCCCGTCTGTCACACGCTGGTGGGCGCCGCCGTCGCGGAGACCGGCCTCAAGAAGCGCACAGCGCTGGGGACCGCGACGCTGCTCATCGGTGCCAACCTCCCCGATGTCGACGTGCTCGCCTACTTCGCAAGCCCGGTGCACGCCCTCTGGCTGCGGCGCGGCGTGACCCATGGCTTGTTGGCGTTGGTGGTGCTCCCCTTCCTGCTCGCCGGCGGGATGCTCCTGTGGGACCGACTCGTGCGACGACGCGGCGGACGCGTGCCACCCGACCCAGTGGTGCCGGGTCAGGTTGTGCTGCTGTCGCTGCTCGCCGTAGCGACCCACCCCTTCCTCGATTTCATGAACACCTACGGCATGCGGTGGCTGATGCCGTTCTCGGGGCGTTGGCTCTACGCCGACACGCTGTTCATTGTGGACCCCTGGATCTGGGCGCTGCTTGCGGCGGGGATCTTCATCGCGCGACGAAGACAAAGGGGAACGCACGGTGGGGGAGCCGCCGCACGGTGGGCGGTGCTCGTGTTGGTCCTTTACATCGGTGCGATGGGCGTCTCCAACCTCGCGGCCCGCGGAGTCATACGCCGCTCCCTCGCGGCCATGGAGTACGCCGAGCCGGTGCGACTGATGGCGGCACCCATGCCGGCG